>NZ_BAAAPF010000055.1:0-8512 GCF_039531005.1 Streptomyces synnematoformans | reverse complement strand
CGTTTCTGCACGGACTTCGTCCGTGCCCGGCGGGGGCTTCGCCACCCGCACCCCCGCTCTGTCCGGGGAACTCCGAACCGCGACGGGCTCACCCCGGTTCGGGGTTGCCCAGGGCGGCCTGGCGGGCCCGTTCCGCCGACAGCGGGCGGGCGTGGTCCGGGCAGCCGATCAGGGGGTCCTCCAGGGTCCGCAGCTCGTCCATGAGCTTCCCGCTGACGTCGTCCGCGGGGGAGTAGACCACGATCCGGGTCTCCGGCATGCCGGTGACCGTCAGCGACGTCGACACGGAGCGCAGCTTGCCTATGGAGGCGTGCTGCACGACCTTGATGCGCGAGCCCGGCGGCGCCACGTCCCCGCTGCGCCACAGCTCCGCGAAGTCCTCGCTTATCTCGCACAGACCGCGGATCAGCCCTTCCCAGGACGGCTCGCCGACATGCCGCCCGTACGCCCCGCGGAACGTGGCCACCAGCACCGGCAGTTCCTCGTCCCGGTTGGTCATCACGCAGCAGCAGGAGGGGACGGAAAAGAGCTGCCACAGCACGTTCCGCTGCCGCGGCGACGCGGCGCGGAGGGCGGGGAACATCCGCTCGTACAGCGCGTTGGCGGCGAGGACGTCGTACCGCGAGTTGTAGACCGCCGCGGGCAGGTCCAGGGCGGTCAGGATCGCGAGCACCTCCGGGCCGACGGACCGGGCGGCGGCGGCCGGCTGCGGCGCGTACGGCACCTCCGCCAGGTGGTACAGGTGCTCGCGCTCCATCGCGTCCAGCCGCAGCGTGCGCGCCACCGCGTCGAGCACCTGCGGGCTGGCGTTGATGCGCCGGCCCTGCTCCAGCCACGTGTACCAGGTGACGCCCACGCCGGAGAGCTGCGCGACCTCCTCGCGGCGCAGCCCGGGCGTGCGCCGCCGCGGCCCCGGAGGCATGCCGACGTCCGCCGGGGTGATGCGCGCCCGGCGGCTGCGCAGGAAGGCGGCCAGCTCCGGCCTGCGCGGCCCGTTCGCTACCGTTGCCATGCTCATCCCCCCAGGGTCGGGCCCTCCGGCCCGGCGTGCCAGGTGCTGCCAGTACCAGCATCGGCAGGCTCCTATTACCAGTACGGCGCCGGGGAGATGCTGCCGTCATGCGTGACTCGACCACGACGGCCCCCGGCGGCGCCACCGCGTCAGGAACCGCCGACACCTCCAGTAAACCTCCCGGCGCCGACAGCGCACCCGCCGTACGTACCGGCTGGCTCCTCGGCATCGTCCTGGCCGGCCAGTTCATGGCGCTGCTCGACGTCTTCATCGTCAACGTCGCCGCCCCCACCATGCGCAGGGAGCTGGGCACCTCCGGCGCCGAGCTGCAGCTGATCATCGCCGGGTACACCCTCTCGTACGCCGTGCTGCTGATCACCGGCGCCCGGCTCGGCGGCCTGCTCGGCCACCGCCGCGTGTATCTCGGCGGGCTGGCGCTGTTCACCGCCGCCTCGCTGGCCTGCGGGCTGGCGGCCACCTCCGGGCAGCTGATCGCGTTCCGGCTGGTGCAGGGGGTGGGCGCGGCGGCGATGATCCCGCAGGTGCTCAGCCTCATCCAGCGCCACTTCACCGGCACCGGGCGCGTCCGCGCCCTCGGCGTCTACGCGGCCGTCCTGGCCACCGGCGCCGCCGCCGGGCAGATCGTCGGCGGCCTGCTGGTCAGCGCCGACATCTTCGGCTGGACCTGGCGCCCGGTGTTCCTGGTGAACGTGGTCGTGGGCATACCCCTGCTGGCGCTCGGCGCCCGGCTGCTGCCGCGCGACGAGCCGCACCCCGCGGCGGCCGGCGGCCCGCCCGGCGGGGCGATCGACCGCGGCGGCCTGGTGCTGCTGGCCGCGGCGGTCACCCTGTTCACCGTGCCGCTGGTGCTCGGCCAGGAGCTGGACTGGCCCGCCTGGGGCTGGGCCATGCTGGGCGGCAGCGCCGTGGCGGCGGCGGCCTTCGCCGCGTACGAGCCCCGGCTGGCGCGCCGCGGCGGCGTGCCGCTGTTCCCGCCGCGTGTGGTGCGCGCGCCCGGGATGCCCGTGGCCGTCGTGCGCTCCCTGCTGGCGATGGTGCTCAACGGCGCGTTCATGTTCGTCATGGCGCTGCACCTGCAGGCCGGGCTCGGCTTCGGCGCGCTGCGCGCCGGGCTGACCTTCGTGCCGACCGCCGTCGCCTTCGGGGTCGCCGGCCTGACCTGGCAGCGGCTGCCGGAGCGGCTGCGCCCGCTGCTGGTGCCGGCCGGCTTCCTGACGACCACGGTGTCGTTCCTGGCCGTGGGGCTCGCGATGCGCGACGGCGGCGAGGGCGGCCCCGGCTTCTACGCCGGGCTGACCGGCGTCGGCGCCGGCCTGGCGCTGGCCTTCAGCCCCAACCTCACCGGCGCGCTCGCCCTCGTACGCCCCGAGGACGCGCCGCACGCCAGCGGCCTGATGACCACCACGGCACAGCTCGGCGGACTCGTCGGGGTGGCGACGATCGGCACGCTGTACCTGGAGCGCGCGGGCGCGCTGACCCTGCGGGCTTCGGCGGACGCGGTGTGGGACGCGTCCCTCGCGCTGGCCGCCACCGGAGTGCTGGGGCTGCTCGCGGGGGTTCGGTACCGGTATCGGCGCTGACCACGACGGCGGCGCGTGGCAGAATCACAGCATCCTCACAGGGCGGAAGCCGAAGGGAGGGGCTGCGAGATGCCTTCATGCGCCACCGGGAGGCAGCCGGCGGCCGGGACCCGACGGCCGGCAGCGTACCGTGCCTCCGCCCTGCACTGCCCGGCCTGCGGTTCGTCGCACGTCGCGCAGGTCCTCGGTGACAACGGCGGAGTGTCCTATGTGTGCACGGCCTGCGGCCACAGCTGGAGCTGACTGATGGGAGCACACAGCCGGAAGTGCGACTGGTGCGGGAACGGCACCCCCATCGTGCGGGACATGGAACCCCTCAACCCCGACTACCAGTACTGGTGCGAGGAGTGCGCGCGGGCGCTGATCATAAAGGGCGACCCCATCGAGACGTACCGCGAGCTGGAGGGGGAGCCGATCTACGGCCGGCTGCTGGACGAGCACTGCACGCTCAAGCGCTTCTACTCGTTCGCGACGGCCTGACCGGCCGCCGGCTCCGGCCGGCGGTGGGGTAGGGTGAGGCCCGCCCCGGGGCTATAGCTCAGTTGGTAGAGCGCTTGCATGGCATGCAAGAGGTCAGGAGTTCGATTCTCCTTAGCTCCACTCGCACCTCCGGGAAGCCGCAGCCGGCACGCCGACCGCCTGCGATACCCTGACCCCATGCGTGCCCGACGCCTTCTGCTTAGCGGGCCGCGCTGACGGCAGGAAACACTCAGCGCGGCGTCCCCTCCTGTGCGAGGGGATTTTTCGTTTCCGCACCCGACCGCAGGCAGAGACCACCAGGAGCTTTGAGGACGATGAGCAGCGAGACGACGACCGCCGCCGCCACCGAGTCAGTGCCGGCGACGGCACCGCACCGCTACACCGCGGCCCTGGCCGCCGAGATCGAGGCCCGCTGGCAGGACTTCTGGGCCCGCGAGGGCACGTACGCGGTGGACACGGCCGCGCCGTCGGACCGGCCGCGGAAGTTCATCATGGACATGTTCCCGTACCCCTCGGGCGCCGGCCTGCACGTGGGCCACCCGCTGGGGTACATCGCCACCGACGTCTACGCCCGCTACGAGCGCATGACGGGCCACGACGTGCTGCACACCATGGGCTTCGACGCCTTCGGCCTGCCCGCCGAGCAGTACGCCGTACAGACCGGCACCCACCCCCGCGTCACCACCGAGGCGAACATCGTCTCCATGCGCCGCCAGCTGGGCCGGCTGGGCCTGGGCCACGACACCGACCGGTCGTTCGCCACGATCGACCCGGACTACTACAAGTGGACCCAGTGGATCTTCCTGAAGATCTTCGACTCCTGGTACGACGAGGAGGCCGACGCCGCGCGCCCGATCGCCACCCTGGTCGAGCAGTTCGAGACCGGCAAGCGCGAGACGCCCGACGGGCGCCCCTGGGCCGCGCTGTCCGCCGAGGAGCGCGCCGAGGTGCTGAGCGGCCACCGCCTGGCGTACGCCTCCGACTCGCCGGTCAACTGGTGCCCCGGCCTGGGCACCGTGCTGGCCAACGAGGAGGTCACCGCCGACGGCCGCTCCGAGCGCGGCAACTTTCCCGTCTTCAAGGCGAACCTGCGCCAGTGGATGATGCGCATCACCGCCTACGCCGACCGGCTGCTGGCCGACCTGGACGAGCTGGACTGGCCCGAGGCCATCAAGCTGCAGCAGCGCAACTGGATCGGCCGCAGCGAGGGCGCCCGCGTCGACTTCCCCGTGGGGGGTACCACCCACGCGAGCGGAGCGAGTCGTGGGGACGCCCAAGGGGAGGCCGGCGCCCGGATCTCGGTCTTCACCACCCGCCCCGACACCCTGTTCGGCGCCACCTACATGGTGCTGGCGCCCGAACACCCGCTGGTCGACACCATCGTCCCGGCCGGCTGGCCGCAGGGCACGCACGCGGTGTGGACCGGCGGGCACGCCACGCCCGCCGAGGCGGTCGCCACGTACCGCGTCCAGGCCGCCGCCAAGTCCGACGTCGAGCGGCAGGCCGAAGCCAAGGAGAAGACCGGCGTGTTCACCGGCGCGTACGCCGTGAACCCCGTCAACGGCGAGCGCATCCCCGTCTTCATCGCCGACTACGTCCTGATGGGCTACGGCACCGGCGCCATCATGGCCGTACCCGGGCAGGACGCGCGCGACTGGGCGTTCTCCGAGGTCTTCGAACTGCCCATCATCCGCACCGTGCAGCCGCCGGCGGACTGGGACGGCAAGGCGTACACCGGCGACGGCCCCGCGATCAACTCCGCCGGCCCGGGCGTCGACCTGAACGGCCTGGAGGTGGCCGAGGCCAAGCGGAAGATCATCGCCTGGCTGGAGGACCAGGGCGTCGGCGAGGGCACCGTCAGCTTCCGGCTGCGCGACTGGCTGTTCAGCCGCCAGCGCTACTGGGGCGAGCCCTTCCCCATCGTCTACGACGAGAACGACGTCGCCCACGCCCTGCCCGAGTCGATGCTGCCGCTGGAACTGCCCGAGGTGAAGGGCGCCGAGGACTACGCGCCGCGCACCTTCGACCCGGACGACGCCGACAGCCGCCCCGAGACCCCGCTGTCGCGCAACGCGGACTGGGTGAACGTCACCCTGGACCTGGGCGACGGCGCCGGCCCGCGGCGCTTCCGGCGCGAGACCAACACCATGCCCAACTGGGCCGGCTCCTGCTGGTACGAGCTGCGCTACCTGGACCCGCACAACGCCGGGCGGCTGGTCGACCCTGCGGTCGAGCGGGCCTGGATGGGCCCGGCCGAGGGCAAGCCGCACGGCGGCGTCGACCTGTACGTCGGCGGCGCCGAACACGCCGTGCTGCACCTGCTGTACGCCCGCTTCTGGTCCAAGGTGCTGCACGACCTGGGGTACGTCTCGTCCGCCGAGCCGTTCCACAAGCTGTTCAACCAGGGCATGATCCAGGCGTACGTCTACCGCGACGGCCGCGGCTTCCCGGTGCCCGCCGCGGAGGTCGAGGAGCGCGACGGCGGCTACTGGTACGGCGACGAGCGGGTCAGGCGCGAGCTGGGCAAGATGGGCAAGTCCCTGAAGAACGCCGTCACACCGGACGAGATCTGCGCCGAGTACGGCGCCGACACGCTGCGGCTGTACGAGATGGCCATGGGCCCGCTGGACGTCTCCCGGCCCTGGGACACCCGCGCGGTCGTCGGCCAGTACCGGCTGCTGCAGCGGCTGTGGCGCAACGTCGTCGACGAGTCGACCGGCGCCGTCACCGTCGTGGACGAGGAGCCGGACGAGGAGACGCTGCGGGCGCTGCACAAGGCCGTCGACGGGGTCACCCGGGACATGGCGGCGCTGCGCTTCAACACCGCCATCGCGAAGGTGACGGAACTGAACAACCACGTCACCAAGCTGCGCGCGGTGCCGCGGACCGTCGCCGAGGCGCTGGTGAAGCTGGTCGCGCCGCTGGCGCCGCACGTCGCCGAGGAGCTGTGGCGCCGGCTGGGGCACGCCACGACGGTGGTCTACGAGGCCTTCCCGGTCGCCGATCCGCGGTACGTGGCCGACCAGACGGTGACGTGCGTGGTGCAGGTCAAGGGCAAGGTCAAGGCCCGGCTGGAGGTCTCGCCCGACATCGCGGAGGCGGAGCTGGAGGCGGCGGCGCTGGCGGACGAGGCGGTGCGGCGCGCCCTGGGCGGGGCGCCGGTCCGGAAGGTGATCGTACGGGCGCCGAAGCTGGTGAACGTGGTCATCTGAGGGCGCCGGAGCCGCCGGAGCCGCCGGAGCCGCCGGAGCCGCCGGTGGCGCGGGTGGCGGGCAGGACGGGCGGGCCCCTGCGGCCCTCCGGGGGCAGTCCCTAAGGGACGATTCCGGGAAGGGCCGGGGGCCGGTGGGGCCGCCCGGCCCTCCCGTACCCGTAGGCTGGAGTGAAGACCACTTGCCGTGGCCGCCCGGGCCCGCAGGCCGTGATGGAGGGATGCAGACCTCATGGACGTCGTCGTCGCTCTGCTGGCGCTGTTCTTCGTGCTCTGTGTCGCGGCGGGCGTGGTCGTGACCGTGAAGGCGACGCGGGCGGTGAAGCGCGGCGTCGAACGCACGGTGGCCGACACCCGCAGAACCGTCCAGGAGACCACGCTCAAGGCCCGTCGCGCGGTGCAGCCCGGCGCGGCCGGGGACATCGCCGGCCTGCGGCTGTCCCTGCGCGGCTCCATCGACGCGACCCGCCGCGAGCTGGAGCACGCCCTGCCGGGCGACCCCGGGCTGCGCGAGTCGATCGGCCTGCTGGACCGCCTGCACGAGTACGCGCGACAGGTCGACGGCGAGCTGCGGCACCTGGAGCGGGAGCCGGACAAGTCGCGCGTCGCGGAGCGGCTGCCGGAGCTGCGGAGCCGGGCGGAGCGGATCGCGCAGTCGGCGAACTCGCTGCGCTGGGCCGCCCAGGACCGCGTGCGGCACACGGCGGGGGACGACGACGGGCTGGACGCGCTGACGACGCAGATCGACCTGGAGACGGGGGCGCTGCGGCACTGGACGCCCGCCGACGAGCGGCAGGCCGGCACCACCGCGGGCACGGCCGCCGGCGGGCCCGGAGGAGACGCGGGGCAGAAGCGGGAGGACGCGGGGGCCGCGGACGGCGCGGACCGTGCGGACGGTGCGGACCGGTCGCCGAAGCAGCAGCCGGCGCTGTCGTCCGGCGGTACGGCGGAGGGGCAGGACGCCTTCCAGGCGCTGCTGTCGAAGATCGAGAAGCTGCGGAAGCCGGAGTCGGCCTAGCCCGGTCCCGCGTCGGGACACCGCGCTTGACCTCGGCGTACCCGCTAGCCCGTACGCGCCGTGCGGGCCCTCGGATGCGGGGTGTTCGGCGCGCCCAGTAGTGTCTTGGGCATGTCCCCCGATGTCGCGATCGTCGCCGATTCCACGGCCTATCTGCCGCCCGAGGCGATGCGGCGGCACGGCATCATCTCCGTCCCGCTGACCGTCGTGCTCGGCGACCGGGCGCTGGAGGAGGGCACCGAGATCTCCGCCCGCTCGCTGGCGGAGGCGCTGCGCAAGCGGAACCCGGTGACGACGTCGCGGCCGAGCCCGGCGCGGTTCGCGGAGACGTACCGGAAGGCGGCGGAGGCGGGCGCGCGGGGCATCGTCTCGCTGCACCTGTCGGCCGAGTTCTCCGGGACGTACGACGCGGCGGTGCTGGCGGCGAAGGAGGCGCCGGTGCCGGTGCGGGTGGTGGACACCCGGATGGTGGCGATGGCCCTCGGCTTCTGCGCGATCGCCGCCGCCGAGGCCGCCGAGGCGGGCGGCACGGTGGACGACGCGGTGGCGGCGGCGGAGCGGCGGGCGGCGGGCACGTCGGCGTTCTTCTACGTCGACACCCTGGACTACCTGCGGCGGGGCGGCCGGATCGGGACGGCCCAGGCGCTGCTGGGCTCGGCGCTGGCGGTCAAGCCGCTGCTGCGGCTGGACGGCGGGCGGATCGAGCTGCTGGAGAAGGTCCGCACGGCGGGCCGGGCGATCCTGCGGCTGGAGGAGCTGGTGCTCGACCGGGCCGCGGAGGGGCCGGCGGACGTGGCGGTCCACCACCTGGCGGCGGCGGAGCGCGCCGCGGAGCTGGCGGACCGGCTGCGGGAGCGGGTGCCGGGAGTCGGGGAGCTGCATCTGAGCGAGGTCGGCGCGGTCATCGGGGCGCACACGGGGCCGGGGCTGCTGGGAGCGGTGGTGTCGCGGCGGGTCGCGTAGGCGCGCGGGGCCGCGGATTGTCCACAACCGGCGGGTTATCCACAGAAACAGGCTGTGATCGTCGGGGGTGGGGGCGGAGCTCGTACCTTCGGGTCATGAGCGCACGTACGGAGACCAGGGGACCGGGACGGCACGAGCCGGGAAGGCGGCGACCTGGGCGCGGCGGCGCGGGCGCGGGCGGGCCGGGCCGGCCGCGGCGGCGCGGGCTGGAGGAGAGTCCGCAGGCG
>NZ_BAAAPF010000054.1:0-26979 GCF_039531005.1 Streptomyces synnematoformans | reverse complement strand
CTCCAGGGTACGAGGCGGCGGCGCGGAACCGTGCGGCGGCCGGAGGCGTTGGCGGATCGGGACCGGACGGGAGGGAGGAGCCGCATGCCGACGACGGACGGCGACGACCGCGCGCGCGTGCCCGGCGGGCCCCGGCCGGACGCCGGGCAGGGCGGGGACGCCGCGCTCCCCCGCCGGTCCAGCCGGCGCGCCGTCATCGCCGCCCTCGGCCTGGGCGCGGCCGGCGCCGGCCTCGGCTGGGCCGGGTACGAGCACCTGAAGAGCATGTGGTGGCGGGTGCCCGGCATCGACAAGCCCCGTAGACCGGGTGAGCTGGACTACGCGGCCGCCGCCTGGGCCGGCGCCTCGGAGGCGAACTGGCGCCGCGCCGACCGCCCCGCGGACTACGGCATCGACCGCGTCGTCATCCACGTCACCGAGGGCAGCTATGCGGTGGCGCTCAAGGTCTTCGGCGACCCGGGCCACGGCGCCGCCACGCACTACGTCATACGGGCCGAGGACGGGCAGGTGGCCCAGACGGTGCGCGAGCTGGACGTCGCGTTCCACGCCGGCAACCGGGAGTGGAACGAGCGCAGCGTCGGCATCGAGCACGAGGGCTTCGTGGACCGCCCGGAGACGCTGACGGACGTCATGTACCGCTCGTCCGCGAAGCTGACCGCGGACATCTGCCGGCGCTACGACATCCCCGTGGACCGCGAGCACATCGTCGGCCACAACGAGGTGCCGGAGGCCACGCACACCGACCCCGGGCCGCACTGGGACTGGAAGCGGTACATGCGGCTGGTGCGCGAAGCGCACGCCGCCGCGGGACGCACGCCGAGCGCCCGCCCGGCGCGCGGCTCCTGACCCGCGCCGCCCCGCGTGCCGCTAGGGCCTGTGCCCTAGGGCACAGGCCCTAGGTCAGCCCCGCCGCCCGGGCCCGCGCCACCGCCGGGCCGATCGCCGCCGCCAGCGCCGCCACGTCCGCCGCCGTCGACGTGTGCCCCAGCGAGAACCGCAGCGTGCCGCGGGCCAGGTCGGCGTCCGCCCCCGCGGCGAGCAGCACGTGGCTGGGCTGGGCGACGCCCGCGGTGCACGCCGAGCCGGTGGAGCACTCGATGCCCTGCGCGTCCAGGAGCAGCAGCAGGGAGTCGCCCTCGCAGCCGGGGAAGGAGAAGTGCGCGTTGGCGGGCAGCCGCCCGGCCGGGTCGGGGTCGCCGTTGAGCACCGCGTCGGGCACGGCGGCGCGCACCGCGGCCACCAGGTCGTCGCGCAGCGCGCCCACCCCGGCCGCGAACTCCGCGCGCCGCTCCGCGGCCAGCTCCCCCGCCACCGCGAACGCCGCGACCGCCGGCACGTCGAGCGTGCCGGAGCGCACCTCGCGCTCCTGCCCGCCGCCGTGCAGCAGCGGCTCGGGCGCGTGCTCGCGGCCGAGCAGCAGCGCCCCGATCCCGTACGGGCCGCCGATCTTGTGCCCGGTCAGGGTCAGCGCGGCCAGCCCGCTGGCGCCGAAGTCGACCTCGGTCTGGCCGGCGGCCTGCACCGCGTCGGCGTGCAGCGGCACCCCGTACTCGCGCGCGACGGCGGCCAGCCCGGCGACGGGCATGACGGTGCCGGTCTCGTTGTTGGCCCACATCACCGTCGCCAGCGCCACGTCCCCGGCGCCCCCGCCGGGCCCGCGCTCCAGCGCGGCGCGCAGCGCGTCGGGGTGCACCCGGCCGTGGCCGTCGACGGGCAGCCAGTCGACGGTGGCGCCCTCGTGCTTCTGCAGCCAGTGCACGGCGTCGAGCACCGCGTGGTGCTCGACGGGGCTGGCGAGCACCCGGGTGCGCGCCGGGTCCTCGGCGCGCCGGGCCCAGTACAGGCCCTTGACCGCCAGGTTGTCCGCCTCGGTGCCGCCGGAGGTGAAGACCACCTCGCTGGGGCGGGCGCCGAAGGCGGCGGCCAGCCGCTCCCGGGACTCCTCGACCGTACGCCGGGCCCGCCGGCCCGCGGCGTGCAGCGACGAGGCGTTGCCGGTGACGGCGAGCCGGTCGGTCATGGCCCGCACCGCCTCGGGGAGCATCGGCGTGGTGGCGGCGTGGTCGAGGTAGACAGCCTGGTCCATGGTGCTACCGATTCTACGGCGCACGCCCGCCCCGCCGACCGCCGCGTTCCGGCCCGCGGGGCTCGGAATCCGGCCCCGCCCGGGGCGCCGCCGGCTGCCCGGCCGCGCCGCCGCCCGCCGCCGCCCGGTGCTACTTCGTGTCGTCGGGGGCCTGGTCGGGCGCGTTCTCCGGGTGCCAGCAGGCCGTGCGCTGGCCGGGCTTCAGCTCCAGCAGCGGCGGCTCCTTGGTCCTGCAGACCTCGGTGGCCTTCCAGCACCGGGTGTGGAAGCGGCAGCCGGCCGGCGGCGCGATCGGCGAGGGCACGTCGCCCTTGAGCAGGATCCGCTCGCGCTGCTGCCTGCGCTTGGTGTCCGGCACCGGCACCGCGGACATCAGCGCCTTGGTGTACGGGTGCAGCGGCGCCCGGTAGAGGCTGTCGCGGTCGGCCAGTTCGACGACCTTGCCCAGGTACATGACCGCGATCCGGTCGGAGACGTGCCGGACGACGGACAGGTCGTGGGCGATGATCACGTAGGTGAGCCCGAACTCCTGCTGCAGGTCGTCCAGGAGGTTGACCACCTGGGCCTGGATGGACACGTCCAGCGCCGAGACCGGCTCGTCCGCCACGATCAGCTTCGGCTGCAGGGCCAGCGCCCGGGCGATGCCGATGCGCTGCCGCTGGCCGCCGGAGAACTCGTGCGGGTAGCGGTTGTAGTGCTCGGGGTTCAGGCCGACCCGTTCCAGGATCCCCTGGACCGCCCGCTTCACCCCGCCCTCGGGCGTGACGTTCTGCAGCTTGAACGGGGCGCCGACGATGGTGCCGACGGTGTGCCGCGGGTTCAGCGAGGAGTACGGGTCCTGGAAGATCATCTGCACGTCGCGGCGCAGCGGGCGCATCCGGCCCGTGCTCAGGTGCGTGATGTCCCGGCCCTGGAACTCGACGGTGCCGCCGGTGGGCTCCAGCAGCCGGGTGATCAGCCGGCCCATGGTGGACTTGCCGCAGCCGGACTCGCCGACCACGCCCAGGGTCTCGCCGGGCAGCACCTCGAAGTCGATGCCGTCCACCGCCTGCACCGCGCCGACCTGGCGCTGCAGCAGGCCCTTGCGGATGGGGAAGTGCTTGGCCAGTCCGGAGACCCGGAGCAGCGGCTCGGCGCCCGCGGCGGGCTTCTTGCGCAGCCGCCCGCCCGGCGCCGGGTCGGTCGTCGGCACGCCGCCGCCGGCGGCCGTTCCGGCCGCCGCGTCGGTCACCTTGTCGGCCTTCGTCTCGGGCACAGCCTCGTCCTTCACAGCTTCGGCGCAATCTCTTCGGCGTAGATGCGCTCCCGGTCTTCCTGCCGCATGTGGCAGGCGACGAAGTGTCCCCCGCCGACCTCGCGCAGCTCGGGCCGTACGGTGCGGCTGGCGTTGTCCGCGGGCACGTCCGCGTAGGGGCAGCGGGGGTGGAACGCGCAGCCGGCCGGCACGTTGATGAGGCTCGGCGGACTGCCCTTGACCGGGGTGAGCCGGTCCGTGGCCTCGCGGTCGATGCGCGGCATGGAGCCGAGCAGGCCCCAGGTGTACGGGTGCTGCGGCCGGTCGAAGATCTGCTCGGCCGAGCCCTTCTCGACGCACCGGCCGCCGTACATCACCAGGATGTCGTCGGCCAGCTCGGCGACCACGCCGAGGTCGTGGGTGATGATGACGACCGCGGAGCCGAACTCCTTCTGCAGATCCCGGATCAGGTCGAGGATCTGCGCCTGCACGGTGACGTCCAGCGCGGTCGTCGGCTCGTCGGCGATGAGCAGCTCGGGGTTGTTCACCAGCGCCATCGCGATCATCGCGCGCTGGCGCATGCCGCCGGAGAACTGGTGCGGGTAGTCGTCGACGCGCTTGTCGGGCTGCGGGATGCCGACCCGGTCGAGCATCTCGATGGCGCGCTTGCGCGCGGTCTTCTTGTCGACGTCGTGGTGGACCCGGTACGCCTCCACGATCTGGTACCCGATCTTGTAGTACGGGTGCAGCGCGGACAGCGGGTCCTGGAAGATCATCGACATCTCGCGGCCGCGCAGCCGGCGCACCGCGTCGGGCTCCGCGGACAACAGCTCCTGGCCGTTGAGCCAGATCTCGCCGGAGAGCTGAGCCCGCCGGCGCTTGCCGTACTGGCCGGCGGTGTGCAGCCCCATCACCGCCAGCGAGGTGACGGACTTGCCGGAGCCGGACTCGCCCACGATGCCGAGGGTCCTGCCCTTCTCCAGCTGGAAGGAGAGCCCGTCGACGGACTTCACCAGGCCGTCGTCGGTCGGGAAGTGGACCTTCAGGTCCCGGATGTCCAGGAAGGCCGACGCCTCCGTGCCGGTGGGCACGGGCTCGCCGACGGCACCCGTCTTCGTCAGGCCGGTCACGAGACCCTCACCCTCGGGTCGATGGCGGCGTACACGAAGTCCACCACCAGATTGCACATCACGATGAAGAAGGCGGCGAACAACGTGACGCCGAGGATCGGCGGCAGGTCGTTCTCGTTGATGGACTGCACGGCCCAGGAGCCGACCCCGTCGAAGGAGAACACCGTCTCGGTGATCACCGCACCGCCGAGCAGCAGCGCGAAGTCCATGCCGAAGATGGTCACGATGGGGGTCAGCGCGGAGCGCAGCCCGTGCCGGGTGATCACCACCGGCTCCTTCAGGCCCTTCGCCCGGGCGGTGCGGATGTAGTCCTCACCCATGGTCTCCAGCATCCCGGCCCGGGTGAGCCGCGCATAGAGCGCCGAATAGAGGAACGCCAGCGAGAACCAGGGCAGCATCAGCCCCTGGAACCAGCGCACCGGATTCTCGGTGAGCGGCGTGTACTCGTTCGGGAAGATCTCCCAGTGGAAGGTGAACAGCGCCAGCGCGACCGTGCCGGTGAAGAACATCGGCAGCGAGACGCCGGCCAGGGCGATGCCCATCGCCGCGCGGTCGAAGACCGACCCCGGGCGCAGCGCGGAGATCACGCCCGTGGTGACCCCGGAGATCAGCCACAGCACGGCGGCGCCGATGGCCAGCGAGGCGGTGACCGGCAGCCGGTCCAGCATCTCCGGCCAGACCTCCACGTGCTTGCGGAAGGAGTAGCCGAGGCAGGGCGCGTTGCACTGCGACGGGTCGGGGCCGAAGTTGAACTCCCGGCCGGCGAAGATGCCGCGGATGAAGTCCCAGTACTGGACGTAGACGGGATCGTCGAGGCCGAGGTTCTTCTTGACCGCCTCGATGGTCTTGGCGTCCGGGCTCTTGCCGATGTACTGCGCGGCGAGCTGGTCGGGAGTGCTGCCGGCCAGCCGCGGCAGGACGAAGAAGATGGCGTAGGTGATGGCGCTCACGACGAACAGCAGCATCACCGCGGCCAGCAGCCGCCGGATGAAATACGCGAACACGAGGGCGTGCCTTCCACGGTCCGGGCGGCGCGGGCGGTGCCGGTGAGGGCACCGCCCGCGCAGCCGGTGGGGGTGCTACTTCAGGCCGAGGTTCAGGTAGTCGTACTGACCGCTGAACGCCTGCGAGACCACCAGGTTGGTGACCTCGTCCGAGCGCTGGTGCAGGACCTTGAAGTAGGAGAGGGGCACGATCGCCGCCGTCTCCAGCATCTTCTTGTCCACCTCGGCGTACGCCTTGGCACGCGCCGCGGCGTCGGGGTCCGCGATCGACTCGTCGAGCAGCTTGTTGATCTCCGGGTCGTCCAGGTACGAGATGTTCGTGTTGCCGGACTCGCCGAGGGCGCCGCCGTTGGCGATCTGCTGCAGGAAGCCGTAGCCGCTGGGCCAGTCGGCGCCCCACTGCATCATGTACAGACCCGCGTTGTTGTCCTGGCCCCACTTCCGGGAGCCCGCGAAGTCGGTGAAGTACTTGCCGCCGGGGAACTTCTGGATCTGGGCGTTGATGCCCACCTTCTTCAGGGCCGCCTGGATCGCGGTGGCGTTGTCGATCTCGTCCTGCCGCTCGGTGCGCGCGGTCAGCACGGTGTCGAACCCGTTGGGCTTGCCGCACTCCTTCAGCGCGGCCTTGGCCTTCTCGACGTCGCCCTTGTTGCCCTCGGTGGCGTACGGGTCCTCGTAGGACTGGTGGCTCGGGACGTCCGGCGGCAGCGCGGTGGTGGCGATGTCGCCCTTGGGCTCACCGCCGAGGGCGCGCATCGAGGAGTCCTTGTCGACGGCGAACTCCACGGCCTTGCGGCAGTTGACGTCGTCGAACGGCGCGACCGTCGTGTTGATCGCCATGTAGGTCAGCCGGCCGCCGGTCGGGTTGTCGAGCATGTTCGACTCGTCCCGCAGCATCTGGGACTGGGTCTGGGCGGTGACGCCGAGCGCGTCGAACATCACGTGGGTCTTGCCCGCCTCGATGTTCTTGTCGATGGTCTCGGGGTTGACCTTGAAGCGGACCTCGATCTTGTCCGGCAGCTGCTTGCGGATCTTGTCCGTCTTCGGGTCCCACTGGTCGTTGCGGACCAGGGTGGCGGACTTGTCCAGGTTGAAGCTCTCGAACTTGTACGAGCCGGAGGAGACGATGTTCTTCTGGTAGTCCGAGCCGTTGTCCTTGTCCCGCGGCACCGGCGCGGTCTGCGTCATCGCCACCAGGTAGTCGAACTCCTGGAACGGCTGCGCGAGGTTGAAGACGATCGTGTGGTCGTCCGGGGTCTGGATGGACGAGATGCCCTCTTCGCTCTTGTCCTTGTACGGACCCTGGTAGTCGTCCGGGTTCTTCAGGTACTGGGCGAAGTAGTTCGGGCCGAGGGAGAGCACGTCGCGGGCGTAGTTGCTCCGCTCGACGGCGTACTTGACGTCACCGGCCGTGATCTCGGTGCCGTCCTCGTACTTGACGCCCTTCTTGATCTTGTACGTCCAGGTCCGGCCGCCGTCGGACGCCTCCCCGGGGCCCTCGGCGAGGTCCGGCACCGGCTCCGCGGCCTCCGCGCCCGCGCCGGGGGCGTAGGTCATGAGGGAGCGCGCGTACAGCCGGCTGAAGTTCCACATGTAGCCGTAGTACGTGTTGCCCGGGTCCATCGAGTCCGGCGTGTCGGCGGACTCGTAGACGAGGGTCCCGCCCTTCTTGTCGGACGGGTTGAGGATCTTCTCGATCGCCGCGTTCGCGGGCGCGCCGCCGCCCTCGCCGCCCTCGTCGTCGTCGTTGCCACCGCCGCCGCAGGCGGCGGCGGTCAGCGCGACCGAGACGGCAACCGCGAGCATGGCGGCTGATTTCGACCTGAATTTCATGGTGAGGCGTTGCCCCCTGGTTCGGAGTGATGGGACGAGAGCGGGAACGGCGGGTGCCGCACCCAGGCTGCTTCTTGGGGTCATCGGTGTCATCGGCGGCCCTTGGGATCGAGTGCGTCCCTGAGCCCGTCGCCCAAGAGGTTGAAGGCCAGCACGGAGAGGAAGATCGCCACGCCCGGCACGACCATGAACATCGGGTCGACCTGGTAGTAGTCGATCGCGCTGCTCAGCATGCCGCCCCAGGAGGCCTGCGGCGGCTGGATGCCCACGCCGAGGAAGCTCAGCGCCGCCTCGAAGAGGATGTTGGTCGGGATCAGCAGCGTGGAGTAGACGAGAATCGGCCCCACCAGGTTCGGCAGCAGCTCCCGGAAGAGGATGAAGGGACCGCGGGCGCCCAGGCTCTTGGCCGCTTCGACGAACTCGCGCTCGCGCAGGCTGATCGTCTGGCCCCGGACGATGCGGCCGATATACGGCCAGCTGAAGAAGCCGATGACGAAGATCAGCACCCCGATGTGCAGCTCCAGCCCCTTCAGCCCGAACGCGCCGCCCTGCAGCGCGGCGGAGATGGAGATGGCGAAGAGCAGCACCGGGAAGGCCAGGAACGTGTCCATGGTCCGGCTGATGATCGTGTCGGCCCACTTGCCGTAGTAGCCGGCGATGACGCCGAGAACGGTGCCGATGACGACCGCGACCATGGTGGCGCCGAAGGCGACGAGCAGCGAGACCCAGGAGCCCTCCAGGATTCGGGTGGCTATGTCGCGGCCCAGCTTCGGCTCCACGCCCAGCGGGTGGTCCCAGCCCATGCCGCCGAACGAGCCGTACGGCGTGGCCAGCGAGGGGTCGACGAGGTCCTGGTTCAGCTTGTTGGGGTCGAGACCGAGGATCGCCTGGATCGGCCGGGAGAGCGCGGCGGTCAGGATGAGGAACACCACGACGATGCCGCCGGCCATGGCGACGCGGTCGCGCTTGAGCCGCATCCAGGCGATGCGGCCGAGTGAGCGGCCCTCGATCCGGCTCTTGTCCACGCCCTCAACGAGAGCTTCCGGCGCCGCCTCGGCAGTGCCGGCGGTCTCGATAGGTGCCGTCATGTTGTGGGGACCCCTCTCGAGCGGCGGCGTCCCGCCGTCGTCCGCCGCGGTAGCGGCTCATTCGCTTCGCTGGTGCAAGTCATGCCGTGGTGCCGTGGTGCCGTCGTGTTGTCGTGCGTGATCGTGAATCTCTGCCGTCGCACAGGGGAACGGCAGGCTCCTGCGGGGGGAGTCTTCAACGCGCCGGGGATCACTCGCCAGACCCCGAGGGGAATGGATGCGCAAACGTGATGCGATGCAGTGGATACCGTTATCCGGACATCCCACCGCCGCTGAGCGGATCTTCGCCACCCCCTAAAGGGGGGCATATCCAGGCATACAGGCCGGGTGTTCAGAACTGCGGAGCGGGCCCCGGCTGCCAGCCGGACTGCTGGGCGCCGCCCGCGGGGTGCGGCGGCGGGTACCCGTATCCGGCGGGCGGGGCGGCCGGGCCGCCGCCGTAGGCGCCGCGGTCGAAGAACGGCCGGGAGTTGGCCCGCATCCACATCGCCACCGGGTCGTGGTCGTCGGCCAGCGCCACCGTGGAGACGGCCAGGCCCGGGGGCACGGCGGCCACGGACTCCTGCATCATCGCCTGCGCCGCGGCGACGGACTGCGGGCCGGTGTCGTACAGGTCGATGCCGACGGCCAGGTACGGCTCGCCGAGGGCCGGCTGCACCCAGGCGCGGCAGAGCGTGCGGACGGCGGGCGTGCGGTGGGCGGTCTGGCCCAGCAGCGCGTAGAACTGCGCCACGTCCACGACCGGTTCGGAGATCCGCAGCGGCCCCGCGGGCAGCCGGTCGAGACCGGTGGCCACCCGGCGCAGGTCGAGCCAGGGGACCCCGACGCCGCCGCCGGCGGCGTGCGGGTCGAGCCAGAGGCCCCAGCGGTCGGGGTAGAGCGCGGCGGCGATCTCCGCGCCGGCGACGGGCTCGTGGGCGCCGGCCCAGCCGCTGGCGGACAGCTCGCGGTCGGAGCTGAAGCAGGGGGCGTAGGCGTGGCCCTCGACCTGCATGCTGCCGTACTGCGCGTCGGGCGAATCCGGGCGGCCCTGCCAGAGCAGCATCCACACCCGCCCGGCGGCCAGCGCGGCGAGCAGCGTCTCGTACGCGTCGTACCTGCCGGGAGCCACCTGGCGGACCAACTGGTCCACGCCCGCTCCCGGCGCACTCCCGCTCGCGCCCCCGTTCACCCTGGGCCCCAACCCTTCGTCTCGGCCGCCGCCGCCCCCGGGCATGCGAATACGCCCGGAAAGGTCATCAAACCAGCTTAGAGCCTCCCCGCGTCAGCCGACCCGGATGTAGAACGGCTCGACCTTGGCCCGCATCCAGGTGATCACCGGGTCCACGGCGGCGTCGAGGAAGACCAGCTGCACCTTCCACGGCACCGGCTGGACGCCCAGCGCCCGGCCCAGCGCCTCCGTCGTCGCCTGCCGGCTCTCGTCGTACGTGTCCAGCAGCTCCACCCCGACGTACAGCTGCACCGGGCCGCCCTCCACGCTCGCGAGCCCGCGGCGGGCGGTGCGCACCACCCCGACCCGCTCGAACTCCTCCCGCGCGGCGGCCAGGAAGTCCACCGGGTCGTCCTGCCAGTCCGGCGTGAACAGCCGCACCCGGCCGCCCCGCGCCTCCCCCGGCAGCCGCGGCGCCCCGCGGTCCCGGCACAGCTCCGCGACCGCCGCCGGGGGCAGCGGCACGCCGACCGTGCCGCCGGGGTTGACCGCGATGCCGACCTGCGGCGGCAGCCCGCGGGCGAACTCGCGGGCCGGCGCGACGGTGAACGACATGTGCGAGCCGGTCACCCGCAGGAACTCCTCCTGCGAGGAGAACACCGGCACGTACGGCGCGCCGCCGATGTCGGTCGTCGGCACGCTGAGCGACCCGCTGTCGGGGCCGCCGCCCGCGGGCAGCGGCACCCACAGGCTGCTGCGGCCCAGCACCTCCAGCAGCCGCGGGGCCGCCTGCGGGTTGCCGAGGGAGGCGGCCAGCACCTCCTCCAGCTCGTTGCCGGGGAAGCCACCCGTGGCGGGGGGCTGCGGGGACGGGTAGTCGAAGCTCATCGGGACCAGCCAACCGTCGGGGGACGAACGTCGGCACCCTAGCGGCTGCGGGCGTTCGCGGGCGAAGGCCGCGCCCGCACCCGGCGACGCCCCCGCGGCCGCTCAGCCGAAACTGATCCCCGGCGGCGCCCCCGCCGCCGCCCCGTCCAGCACCAGCACCGACGCGCACGCCGCCGCGAGACCACCGTCCCGGGCCGAGTCCAGCAGCCGCCGGTGCGCCCACCGGTGCCGGGCGAAGGCGTAGCGCGACACCGCCCGCCCGCGCGCCTCCTGCCGCGCCCGCGCCACCTCGGCCGGCACGTCCAGCACCACGACGTGCACCCCGCGCCCGTACCGCCGGGCCTGCCTGGTCAGCCACCACCGCACCCACGGCAGCGTGCCGCAGTCGTGCACGACGAGGCTGCCGCCGGCGCGGACCGCACGCCGCAGCCGGGCGTAGTGGTCGATGCGCACCAGCGGCCGGTACAGCTGGTACGGCAGCCGCGGCCCCAGCCGGCGGGCCCAGCGTTCGCGTACTGACTGCGAGTCGATCAGCAGCACCCCCGCGACCGGCCGCGTGCGCCGCATGAGCGTGCTCTTGCCGCTGCCCGGCAGCCCGGAGACCACGACGATGTCCCCCGCGGGATATCGCAGCCGCTCCCGGGAGGCCGCCTGCTCCACCGTCACGCCGCCTCCCACGCCCGTCCCGGGCCCCGCCCGCCGCTGCCCCGCCACCAGCCTGGCAACAGCGGCGGGGCACGACAAGAACGCGAGGGAGCAGACGGGGCGGAACAACGGAGGGGAGGTCGTCCGGTTCCGCGCTCCGCCCCGCGGCCGCCGGGCGCATGCAATGATGGGGCCGCCAACTCCATACCGGCCGTTCGAACCCGCGCGGGAGAGTCCCGGTGCCTCGCTGAGCAGGCGGTCGCACCGGGCGCCGAAGGAGCAAGTCCTCCCTTGAATCTCTCAGGCACCGTCACCGCACGGGCGAGGCAGATCTGAAAAGCGGGTGGCGCACTGGAGCACAGCCGTGCACCGGCGCCGCCCCACCCAAGGTGCAAGCCACGCTCCCGCGGGATCGTGGCGAACCTCTCAGGTTCCGATGACAGATGGGGAGGACACGACCACCCCTGTCCGGGAGCTGACGATGACCACTGAGAGCCCTGCACCGCGCCGCACCGCGCTCGACGCCACGCACCGCGCGCTCGGCGCCACCATGACCGACTTCGCCGGCTGGGACATGCCGCTGCGCTACGGCAGCGAGCGCGAGGAGCACGTCGCGGTACGCACCCGCGCCGGCCTCTTCGACCTCTCCCACATGGGCGAGATCTCCGTCACCGGCCCCGGGGCGGCCGCGCTGCTGGACTACGCCCTGGTGGGCCGGCTCTCCGCCGTGCGCCCCGGCCGCGCCCGGTACACGATGATGTGCCGCGAGGACGGCGGCATCCTCGACGACCTGATCGTCTACCGGCTCGCCGACGAGGAGTTCATGGTCGTCGCGAACGCCGCCAACGCCCAGGTCGTCCTGGACGCCCTCACCGAGCGGGCCGCCGGCTTCCCGGACGCGGCGGTACGGGACGACCGGGACGCGTACGCCCTGATCGCCGTGCAGGGCCCGAAGTCCCCGGCCGTCCTGGGCCGGGTCACCGACGCGGACCTGGCCGGGCTGAAGTACTACGCCGGCCTGCCCGGCACCGTCGCCGGCGCCGACGCGCTCATCGCCCGTACCGGCTACACCGGCGAGGACGGCTTCGAGCTGTTCGTCCGCCCCGCCGACGCGGCGGCCGTCTGGGCGGCGCTGACCGCCGCCGGCGCGGACGACGGGCTGGTGCCCTGCGGGCTCTCCTGCCGCGACACGCTGCGGCTGGAGGCCGGCATGCCGCTCTACGGACACGAGCTGACCACCGCGCTCACCCCCTTCGACGCCGGTCTCGGCCGGGTCGTCAAGCTCGACAAGCCCGGCGACTTCGTCGGCCGCACGGCGCTGGAGCGGGCCGCCGAGCGCGCCGCGGCCGAGCCGCCGCGGGTGCTGGTCGGTCTGGTCGCCGAGGGCCGGCGGGTGCCCCGGGCGGGGTACGCGGTGGTGGCCGGCGGCCGGCGGGTCGGCGAGGTCACCTCCGGCGCCCCCTCCCCCACCCTGGGCAGGCCGATCGCCATGGCGTACGTCGACGCCGCGCACGCCGAGCCGGGCCCGTCGGCGGCCACCGGCGTGGGCGTCGACATCCGCGGCAGCCACGAGCCGTACGAGGTCGTCGCCCTGCCGTTCTACCGCCGCCCCTGACCCTCACCCACCTCCCGATCCTGGAGAATCTCCTCATGAGCAACCCTGAGCACCTGCGCTACAGCAAGGAACACGAGTGGGTCGCGGCCGGCGACGACGGCGTCGCCACCGTCGGCATCACCGCCCACGCCGCGGACGCGCTCGGCGACGTCGTCTTCGTCCAGCTCCCGGAGGTCGGCGACGCGGTCACCGCGGGCGAGCCCTGCGGCGAGCTGGAGTCGACCAAGTCCGTCTCCGACCTCTACGCACCGGTGACCGGGGAGGTCACCGCGGCCAACCAGGACGTCGTGGACGACCCGGCGCTGGTGAACTCCGGGCCGTACGAGGACGGCTGGCTGTTCAAGGTGCGGGTCGCGGCGGAGTCCGACGACCTGATGTCCGCCGACGAGTACACCGCGTTCACCGCGGGCTGAGCGCACCGCCGCACACGCGGCACCGAATACACCGAATACGCAGCACGGCTTGCGCAGCCCGACCGCCCCGCGTCCGTCCTTTCCCACGGAAGGTCCCATGTCCCTTCTGAACGGCTCGCTCCACGAGGTCGACCCCGAGGTCGCCGCCGCCGTGGACGCCGAGCTCACGCGCCAGCAGTCCACCCTCGAAATGATCGCCTCGGAGAACTTCGCCCCGGTCGCCGTCCTGGAGGCGCAGGGCTCGGTCCTCACCAACAAGTACGCCGAGGGCTACCCCGGCCGCCGCTACTATGGCGGCTGCGAGCACGTCGACGTCGCCGAGGAGCTGGCCCGCGAGCGCGTGAAGGCGCTCTTCGGCGCCGAGGCGGCGAACGTCCAGCCGCACTCGGGCGCGTCGGCGAACGCGGCGGCGATGTTCGCGGTGCTGAAGCCCGGCGACACCATCCTGGGCCTGGACCTGGCCCACGGCGGGCACCTGACCCACGGCATGAAGATCAACTTCTCCGGCAAGCTGTACGACGTCGCCGCCTACCACGTCGACGCCGGGACCGGCCTGGTCGACATGGACGAGGTCGAGCGGCTGGCCAAGGAGCGGCGGCCGAAACTGATCGTCGCCGGCTGGTCGGCGTACCCGCGGCAGCTGGACTTCGCCGGCTTCCGGCGGATCGCGGACGAGGTCGGCGCGCTGCTGCTGGTCGACATGGCGCACTTCGCCGGTCTTGTCGCCGCCGGGCTGCACCCCAACCCCGTCCCGTACGCGGACATCGTCACCACCACGACGCACAAGACGCTCGGCGGGCCGCGCGGCGGGGTCATCCTGTCCCGGCAGGACCTCGCGAAGAAGATCAACTCGGCGGTCTTCCCCGGCCAGCAGGGCGGGCCGCTGGAGCACGTGATCGCCGCCAAGGCGGTGTCGTTCAAGGTCGCGGCGTCGGAGGAGTTCCGGGAGCGGCAGCGGCGCACGCTGGACGGCGCCCGGATCCTGGCGGAGCGGCTGCTGCGCGACGATGCGCGCGCAGCCGGCGTCTCGGTGCTCTCCGGCGGTACGGACGTCCACCTGGTCCTGGTCGACCTGCGCCACTCCGAGCTGGACGGGCAGCAGGCCGAGGACCGGCTCCACGAGATCGGCATCACCGTCAACCGCAACGCCGTACCCGACGACCCCCGCCCGCCCATGGTCACCTCCGGCCTGCGCATCGGCTCCCCGGCGCTGGCCACCCGCGGCTTCACCGCCGCGGACTTCGAGGAGGTCGCCGACGTCATCGCCGAGGCCCTCAAGCCCGGCTTCGACGAGGCGAAGACCGCCGCCCTCGCCGCCCGGGTCACCGCCCTGGCGGAGAAGCACCCGCTGTACCCCGGCCTGTAGCCCGGACGCCGGGGCCCGCCGCCATCGCCGCCGCGGGCCCCGGCCCGGAGCGCACGTCCCCACGGAAGGACAAAGGAGTCCCGCGTGGCCATCTCCGTCTTCGACCTCTTCTCGATCGGCATCGGCCCGTCGAGTTCGCACACCGTCGGCCCGATGCGGGCGGCCCGGCTCTTCGCCCGCCGGCTGAAGAACGAGGGCCTGCTGGCCCACACCGCCGCCGTACGGGCCGAACTCTTCGGCTCCCTCGGCGCCACCGGCCACGGCCACGGCACCCCGAAGGCCGTGCTCCTCGGCCTGGAGGGCTACTCGCCGCGCACCGTCGACGTCGAGTGGGCCGACGACGAGGCGGAGCGCATCCGCACCGCCGGGCGGCTGCACCTGCTCGGCGCCGACATAGGGCCCGACCACGAGATCCCCTTCGACACCTCCGCCGACCTCGTCCTGCACCGCCGCCGCTCGCTGCCTTACCACGCGAACGGCATGACGCTGGCCGCGTACGACGCGGGCGGTGGGACGCTGCTCTCGAAGACGTACTACTCGGTGGGCGGCGGCTTCGTCGTGGACGAGGCGGCCGTCGGCCAGGACCGGATCAAGCTCGACGACACCGTGCTGAAGTACCCCTTCCGCACCGCCGACGAGATGCTGCGCCGCACCCGGGAGACGGGCCTGTCGCTGTCCTCGCTGATGCTGGAGAACGAGCGGGCCTGGCGCACGGAGGCGGAGATCCGCGCCGGGCTGCTGGAGATCCGGGACGTCATGCGCGACTGCGTGGCGCGCGGCACCGGCCGCGAGGGCATCCTCCCCGGCGGCCTCAAGGTCCGCCGCCGCGCCGCCGGCGAGGCCCGCCAGCTCCGCGCGGCGGGCGACCCGGCGGCGCACGCGATGGAGTGGGTCACGCTCTACGCCATGGCGGTCAACGAGGAGAACGCCGCCGGCGGCCGCGTCGTCACCGCCCCCACCAACGGCGCGGCGGGCATCATCCCCGCGGTCCTGCACTACGCGGCGGACTTCGTCCCCGGCGCCGACGACGACACCGCGGTCCGCTTCCTCCTCGCCGCGGGCGCGATCGGCATGCTCTTCAAGGAGAACGCCTCCATCTCCGGCGCCGAGGTCGGCTGCCAGGGCGAGGTCGGCTCCGCCTGCTCGATGGCCGCCGGCGGCCTCGCCGAGATCCTGGGCGGCACCCCGGAACAGGTGGAGAACGCCGCGGAGATCGGCATCGAGCACAACCTGGGCCTGACCTGCGACCCGATCGGCGGCCTGGTGCAGATCCCGTGCATCGAGCGCAACGGCATGGCGGCCGTCAAGGCGATCACCGCGGCCCGCATGGCGCTGCGCGGCGACGGGCAGCACTTCGTCTCGCTCGACAAGGCGATCAAGACGATGAAGGAGACCGGCGCGGACATGAAGGTCAAGTACAAGGAGACGGCCCGCGGCGGACTGGCGGTCAACGTCATCGAGTGCTGACGACTACCGCCTCGACCTGCGACCATGTGTCTTTCAGAGCTGTCGGAGCCTTTCCTGCCTGCACAGCGTTTTGTCCCTGGGAAGTCCTTGGGAAGTCCCTGGTTGGAAGCCCGCTGAGTTCACCGCGCTGCTGGCCGGGGCCGACGCGGAGGAGGACCTGGGGCCCCGGCTGGCGAGCCGTACGACCACGCCCTCGGACGCTCCCGGGGTGGACTGACGGTGCCGCCCCCTTGCGTTCGTGATCACACCAGGCCAGGCCGGTGACCTCGTCGCGGGCGACCCGCGCCGGTCTGCGGCACCGTGGGATCCGGGCGGTGCTCCCGCAGCCCTCGGACCAGGCCGGCAACCGCAAAAGGAGCGGGAGCATGCTACGGGTGTGGGCAGGTGACGTCCTCGGCCGGCAGTGTGCCGTCGCGCAGGTACGCCTGCACGGCCTCCTCGGCGCAGGGCACGGGGCGTAGCCCGTCCTCGCCGCGCCCGAAGACGCCGTGGGCGCGGATGTCGGCGGTCACCAGGCGGGAGCCGGTGAGCCTGCGGTGCAGTTCCACGGCGCTCTCGTGGAGCGTGTTGACGTCGCCGCCGGCCTGGAGCATCAGCGCCGGCGCGTCGTTGCCGATCTCCGTGCCCGGTTCCAGCGGCTCGGTGTTCCAGAACGTGCAGGGCGAGACGGCATTGGCGGCCGGGCCGAAGACCGGCTGGGTGGCGCGGCTGTTCTCCATGTCCCGCCAGTACGTCTCGGCGTCGTCAGGGAAGCCGCCGGCCGGCCATCCGCCGTCGGCGCACATGGTGAAGGCGGGGACCGCGAAGACGGAATCGAGGTCGGGGGAGTTGAGCAGTTCGAGCCACATACCGAACGCGCCGTCCGGTTCCACCTGCTCGCCCGCCGCCGCGTCAGTCAGCTCCCGCACAGCCTGAGCCAGCGCGGCGTCGTTGTCCTCGTGCTGGATGAACTGGCGCAAGATCAGGCGCAGCTGGAAAGCGTCGACCCGGTAGTCACCGGTGCGGAACGGCCGCCGTTCCGCCTGGGCGACCAGCCGTTCGACGGTGGCACGGACCTCGGCGCGGGTGGTGCCGAGCCCGTGTTCCCCATCCCGCTCGGCGGTCCACGCGGCCCACTGGTCCAGGGCCTGCTCGGTCGGCTCGCCCGACCGCTGGAACAGCTCGTACTGGGTGGCCGTGGGGTCGGTGGAGCTGTCGGGCACGATGCGGTCGGCGTGCCCGGGGAAGAGCTGGGTGTAGACGGCGCCCAGGTCGGCGCCGTACGACACGCCGTAATAGGACAGCGCCGGTTCGCCGAGCACGGCGCGGATCAGGTCCATGTCGCGGGCGACGTTTCGGCTGGAGGCGTGCGGCAACAGGGCCGCGTTAATCAGGTCGTATCCGGCGGCCGTGTCGCCCAGGGCGGTACCGACCCGGTGGGTGAAGCCGAGCCCGGCCCCGCCGGGGCCGCCCGTGTTGGACAGCAGGATGCCGTGCCCGCGGTCGGTATCCCTCGCCGCGACGCGGGAGATCGCGAGCTCGATGGTGCGGCCGTCCGGCTCGGCGTAGTCCAGCGGGACTGTCACCCTGGCGCACTCGGCCCCACCTCGTTGAGCTCGGCGTACGCCTCCGGGCAGCGGGCCTCCTGCGCCACTCCCGACCTCGAACCGCAAGCGCGACGCGGCGGGCGGTCAGCGGTCCGCCTCCTCCGGCGGCGGGCCGTGCGGGCCGTGCGGGTCGTCCGGGCCGTCCACCGGAGTGCCGTCCCGTGCGAGGCGGTCGGCGAGTTCGTCCCGGAACATCAGGCGGCGGTCGAGTGCGCCGGTGCGGTAGGCGGTGCGGCCGATGATCTGGCTGGTGATCGGGGCCGTGAACATCTGGAACACGGCGATGAGGAGCAGGACCGGCGCGTGGCGCAGCGGCATCTGCACCGCCGTCCCCAGCAGGATGAGCAGCAGGCCGAGGGTCTGGGCCTTCGCGGCCGGGTGCAGGCGGCTCGCGACGTCCGGGAAGCGGAGCAGGCCCACGGCGCCGAGCAGGCAGAAGGCCGCGCCGGCCGGCAGCACGGCGGCGGTGATCACGTCACGTACGGTGGTCATCGCATGCCCTCCCGCTTCTCGATCAGGTGGGCCGCCGTCACCGACCCGGTGAACGCCAGCAGGGCGAGGACGACGAGCACCGGGAGGGACGTGGTGTCCTTGCGCAGCAGCATCCCCGTGGCCGTCCCGGCGATGACCATCGTCACGAGGACGTCCAGCGCCAGGATGCGGTCGAGCGCGCGCGGGCCGTGCACCAGGCGCACCAGGGTGAGCAGGCCGGCCGCCGCCACCGTCGCCAGGACCGTGCCGTACAGGACGTTCATGGCCGCCCGCCTTCCGGATCGCGGCCGGTGATTCCTCCGCGGTGCCGCCGCCCGGCGCCGACCGCTCGCGTGACCCGGCGCTCCACGCCCTGCACCGCGTTCTTGCGGTGGACGAGGTCCTGCTCGTCGTCGACCGGGAGGGCGTGGACGTAGAGGCGCCGTCTGCCGCGGTCGATCTCCGCCACCAGGGTGCCGGGTGTCATGGTCGTGACCTCCGCCACGGCCGTGATCAGCAGGTCGCTGTCGACGCGCAGCGGGACCTCGACGATCGCCGCGGACGTCCGCCTGCCGTGCCGGACGACCTGCCAGGCGACAACGGCCCCGGACCTGACCAGGTCGGCCAGCAGGTGGACGAGAAGGCGCCCGATCCGCAAGGGCCGGGGCACGGCTCCCGGCAGCACCGGCGGCAGGGCGAAGCCGGCGACGATGACGGTGGCGACCAGCAGACCTCCGAGGAGCACCACCGGACTGGCGGATCCCCACAGCAGGACCCACAGCAGCCACAGCCAGGCGATCATCGGCACACGGCGCATGACCGAGCGGGCATGTCTCCGACGGGTCAACGGTCCTCCTCGTGCAGAACGACAGACCGGTACTGGCGCGGGTCGAGCAGGTCGTGCGCGGCGCGGTCGCCGAGCCGGGCGAGCGGGCCCGCGCAGGCGGCGACCGCGAGTCCGGTCGCGGTCATGGCGACCGCGGCGCCGATCATCAGCCTGCTCCCGGGCGGTCCGCCGCGGACGCGTGCCGAGGGCTGGGCCGCTTCGGCGGGGGACGGCGGCTCCGGTGGCGCCGACGCCTCGCCGCGGGCGGAGCGCGCGGGCTGCGCCATGAAGGCCGACGTCACCACCCGCGTCATCGCGTAGAGCGTCAGCAGGCTGGTGAGCAGGGCGGCCGCGGTGAGGGCGTACGCCGCCGGCCCGGCCTCGGCGACCCCGGCGCGCAGCAGGGCCAGTTTGGCGACGAAGCCGGAGAACGGCGGCACCCCGGCCAGGCTCAGGGCCGGGAGGGAGAACAGCACGACGAGCAGCGCGCCGGCCGGCGGACGCTCGGCCATGCGGTGCAGCGCCGCCGTCCCCGTACGCCGTACGACGAGGGCCGCGGCGAGGAACAGGGCCGCCTGGACGACGATGTGGTGCACGACGTACAGGACGGTTCCGGTCAGTCCGCGGGTGTCGAACAAGGCGAGTCCGAACAGCATGTAGCCGATGTGGCTGACGAGGGTGAAGGACAGCAGCCGGTTGAGGTCGTCCTGGGCGACGGCCCCGAGGATCCCCACGACCATGGCGGCGATCGCGACACACGCCAGCAGGGTCCACACACCGGTGCGCGGGAACAGCAGCGTCTGGGTGCGCAGCAGGGCGTACACGCCCACCTTGGTCAGCAGCGCGGCGAACACGGCGGTGATCGGCGCGGGGGCGGTGGGATAGCTGTCGGGCAGCCAGAAGTGCAGGGGCACGATCGCCGTCTTGATGCCCAGGACCGCCAGGAGCAGCAGGGCGAGCGCGCCGCGCATGCCGTCCGGCAGCTCCGCGAGCCGCGGGCCGAGCTGGGCCAGGTTGACCGTGCCCGTGGCCGCGTACACCAGGGCTACCAGCGTGAGGAACAGCAGGGAGGACGTCATGCTGACGACCGTGTACGTCATGCCGGACCGGGTGCGGCTCTCGCCGGCGTTGAGGGTGATCAGGACGTAGCTGGCGGCGAGCATCACCTCGAAGGCGACGAAGAGGTTAAACAGGTCGCCGGTCAGGAACGCCAGGCTCACCCCCGTGACGAGCAGCAGGTAGGCGGGGTGGAAGACCTCCGCCGAGCGCCGGCGCTCCTCCGCGGTGCCCTGGCCGATCGCGAAGACGAGCACGGCCAGCGCCACCAGCGCCGACACGGTGAGCAGCAGGGCCGACAGCCGGTCCGCCACGAGCGGGACGCCCAGCGGCGCGGGCCAGCCGCCGACATGCAGGGCCTGCGGCCCGCGAGTGTCGGCGAGGACGAGCAGGGCCGCCGCGTCGGCCGCGACGGCCGCCAACACGAGCGTGCTGACTCCGCGGGCCGCAGGGCGGGGCAGCCGGAGCAGGACCACGCCGGCGCCGAGCGCCGGGAGCAGCACGGGCACGGCGAGCAGGAGGCCGGTCATCGCTCCGCCCCCGCGGTGTCGTCGCCGTCGCCTTGGCCGGCGGCCGTTTCGGTGTCGGCCCCGGCCCGCTCCCGGGCGGTGCCGATGCGCCGGTCCTCCACGTCGTCGCGTACCTCGTCGTGCCCGGTCAGCCGCCAGGACCGGTAGGCCAGGGCCGCCAGGAAGGTCGTGAGCCCGAACGTGATCACGATCGAGGTCAGCGCCATGGCCTGCGGCAGCGGATCGGCCAGCGCAGCCGGGTCCGCCGTCCCGCCCTTCACCATCGGCGGCCGTCCCGGCGTACCGCCGGCCACCAGCAGCAACAGGTTGGTGCCGTGTCCCAGGAGGACGAAGCCGAGGACGATCCGCATCAGGGACCGCTGGAGCATGAGATAGAAGCCCACGGCGAACAGGCCGCCGACCATGACGGCCATCGTCACGTCGAGCGTGTTCACGGTGCTGTCCGCCGCGCCGGTCACCGGGACGCCTCCTGTGTCTCCCGGCTCGCGGCGGCGGCGTCGCCGAGCGAGACACCCACCGCCGACAGCAGCTTGAGCGTGACGCCCACGACGAGCACGTAGGCGCCGACGTCGAAGAACAGGCTGGTCGCGAACTTCACCGTGCCCAGCACCGGCGGGTCCCACGAGACCACCGCACTCTCCAGCAGGGCGCCGCCCAGGGCCAGGGGAGCCAGGCCGACGCCCGCCGCGAGCAGCAGGCCCGCCCCGGCGACCGCGCCCGCGGGCACACGCACGGCGGCGCCGAGATCGGCCCGTCCGCCCACCAGGTACCGCAGGACGAACGCCTGGCCCGCCACCAGGCCGCCGGCGAACCCTCCTCCGGGGCGGTAGTGCCCGGAGAACAGCAGGAACAGCGACAGCACCAGGATCGACGGGAACAGCAGCCGGGTCGCCACCTCCAGCAGCACCGAGCGCTCACCGCCCGGCCGCTCGGCGGCGCCCGGCAGCCAGGTCCGCCGGGGCTCGTCCCAGTGCGCCGTGGGGAACGCGGCGGGCGGGTTCGGCTCGGGCTCCCGCGCCCCGCCCCCGCCGTGGGAGCGGATCAGGCTGACGACGCCGACCGCCGCCACCAGCAGCACCGAGATCTCGCCCAGCGTGTCCAGGGCGCGGAAGTCGACGAGGATCGCGTTCACGACGTTGTGGGCGCCCGCCTCCGCCGCCCGGCGCACGTGCCCCTCCGAGACCGACGGCGCCGTACGCACGGACGACGCCGCCAGGGCGAAGAAGGCCACGAGGACACCGACCGCGCCGGCCGCCGCCGCCCGCACCAGCCGGGCGCGCCGGGCCGTCCGGTCGGCGTCGAACCGGGCCGGCATCCCGCGCAGCACCAGCACCACCACGACCAGCGTCATCGTCTCCACCAGGAGCTGCGTGAGCGCCAGGTCCGGTGCGCCCCGGACCAGAAACACCCCCGCCACCCCGTAGCCGACGGCCCCGGCCAGCAGGATGCCGGTGAGCCGGTAGCGGGTGACGACCACCGCGCCGGCCGCCGTCAGGACCACCACCGCCAGCACCGGCTCGACCGGGGCCCACCACAGCGACAGGGGCCCCGGCGAGGGCGCCGCGAGAGCCAGCGCCGCACCGGGCACCGCGACCACGACCACCAGCAGCACGGTCAGATAGACCGGCAGCGAGCCGACCTGCGTGCGCCGGGTCACCGCCACCGCCAGCCGGTCCGCGGCCGCGACCGCGCGGTCGTAGGCACGCTGCACGTCCGGCAGGCGCGGCACGGCGGTCGCCGTCGTACGGGTACGCCGACGGGCGACGTGGAGCAGGCCGCCGAACCCCAGGGACAGCGCCGACAGGCCGAGCACCGCCGTGAAGCCGTGCCACAGGGACAGCTTGTACGGACCCGGCGGGCCCGGCGGATAGGCGTCAGCGTAGGCGGCCGCGACGGCCGCCGTGCCCGAGTACCCCAGGCCCAGGGCCGCACCGGCGCCCGCCAGGACCGCCACCGGCGCGACGAACCCCGCCTCCGGGCGCCGCACCCGGTCCGCGGCCTCCCCCGGGCCCTTTCCCGGGCCCTTTCCCGGGGCCTCCCCCGGGCCCCTTCCTGGCGCGCCTCCGAAGGCGCCGCGTACGAACCGGGCCGCGTACGCCACGGTCAGGGCGAAGCCGCAGACCAGCAGCGCCGTCAGCGGGAGGTGCTGGGGCAGCTCTTCGCCGTGCAGGAACGCCTCCAGGGCGGCTTCCTTGCCCAGGTAGCCGACGAGCGGCGGCAGCCCGGCCATCGAGGCGGCCGCCAGCACGGCGACGGCGCACAGCACGGGCATCCGCCGCCCCAGCCCGGACAGCTCCCGCACGTCCCGCGTGCCCGCCCGGCGATCCACGATCCCGACGGACAGGAACAGCGCCGCCTTGAACGCCGCGTGCGCGAGCAGCAGCACCGCGCCCGCCAGCGCCGCGGTCCGTGTCCCGGCCCCCAGCAGGGCGACCATCAGGCCCAGCTCGCTGATCGTGCCGTAGGCCAGCAGCAGCTTCAGGTCGGTCACGCGCAGCGCACGCCACGCGGCCAGCACCATCGTGGTGAGGCCCACCCCCAGCACCATCGGCCGCCACGGCGCCGTCTCGGCCAGGGCGGGCGCCAGCCTGGCCACCAGGTACACCCCCGCCTTGACCATCGCGGCCGCGTGCAGGTACGCGCTCACCGGCGTGGGCGCGACCATCGCCGCGGGCAACCAGCCGTGCAGCGGCATCTGGGCCGACTTGGCGAACGCCCCGACCAGCACGCACACCACCGCCACCGCCACCGTGCCGCCGCCCGGGGGCGGATCGGCGAGGATCGCCGAGACGCGGTACGTGCCAGCCGCCTGACCGAGCATCACGAAACCGAGCAGCATCACCAGGCCGCCGGCCGCGGTCACCAGCAGGGACTGCCGGGCGGCGCGCCGCAGTTCCTCCGTCTCGCCGCGCCCCACGATGAGCAGGAAGGACGCGACCGTGGTCAGCTCCCAGAAGACGTACAGCACGAAGAGGTTGTCGGCCAGCACCAGGCCGGCCATCGCCCCGGCGAAGGCCACCAGCAGGGCGGCCGACCGGCCGGCGTCCCGCTCGGCGCGCGCGACGTAGTAGTACCGGCAGTACAGCAGTACCAGGGCGCCGACCCCGGAGACGATCCAGAGCATCAGCAAGGACAGGGCGTCCAGGCGCAGATCGACCGCCAGCCCGAGCGACGGCGCCCATGCCAGGGACTCCCCGTACGTGCCGCCGTCGAGGATCCGGGCCGCCCGCGTGCCCGCCCAGGCCGCCGTCGCCAGCGGCACCAGCGCCGCCACCGCCCACACCGCCCGGCCGAGCCGCCGCCCCCACCAGGAGATCGCCGCCGCGACCGCCGCGTGCGCGGCCAGCAGGACCAGCACAGCAGCACCAACTCCTCCACAACGCCCCGGAACGGCCCCCGCCGACCCGCCCGCGCGGCGACCTCGGAGACATCTCATGCTCAACGACGTTGGGTGCCCAGTGTCACAGGGACAAACCTTCCGGCAGGGCAAAGCCGCGCTGGCGGGACCCGCGGAGCCCGTCTCAGACGTCGTTTCAGTCGATGCGCACTTCATGCCGGAGGCTGGGCGACGGGGCCTCTCGGTCATGGACGGGTGGCTGTCCGACATTCCTCAGCCACATGTCCCTCAGAAGTCCCAGACGCTTGCGATGCGTCACGTCATCGCAACTCAAAGCGGAGATCCCCACTGCTGCGACCATGAAGGTCAAGTACAAGGAGACGGCCCGCGGCGGCCTCGCGGTCAACGTGGTGGAGTGCTGAGCGACCTGCTGCCATGTGCGGCGCAGCCACGAGCGCGCTACTCCCGTCCGTACAGACCAGCCCCGCGTCCGCGGGGAGCACGCCGAGCGCGAGCTGCCCGAGCTGGACGACGACTGCGCTCCCCGCAGGCGCGCGGGACGACTCGCAAGAACGGTCAATTCCCGGTTGAGGACGCCTCCCATAGGGCGCTGATGGGAATGGCGCGGAAGCGCGGGCCGAAGGGGAGGGTCTGCTGACCGGTGTAGAGCACAATCCCGGTCAGCAGATCGCTGCCCAAACGGTCGGCGAGATGCCGCAGGCCCCGGAAATCCTCAGCCTTGACCGTCGAGGCGGCTTTGACGTCGATCGCAACGACTTGGCCGCGCCGGTTCTCCAGCACGATGTCGACCTCGACCTTGTCCTTGGTGCGGTAGTGGTGCAGCTCGATGCGCTGGTCGGCCCAGGTGAGCTGGCGGGCGATCTCCATCGCGACGAAGCCTTCGAGTAGTCCGCCGAGCGGGCCGGAGGGCTGCCGGAGGGCTGCGGCGTCCAAGCCCAGCAGGTTGGCTGCGATGCCGGAGTCGACCATGGCGACCTTGGCGGTGCCGACGGCCCGGGTGCTGAGGTTGCGGGACCAGGCGGGGATGCGCTTGATGAGGAAGACCTCCTCCAGCAGTCCCAGGTATCGCTTGATCGTCGGCTGCGGGAGCCCGAGTTCGTTACCGAGCGTGCCCGGGACGAGGAGCTGCCCGGATCTGGCGGCCACCAGCCGGGTCAGTGCCCGCATCTCCGGTCCGCGCTCGATTTCGGAGAGCTGGATGACATCACGGTTGATCAGATCCGCGACGTAGGAGTCGAGGAACCGTGCCCGGCGGCGTGGCGGTCGTGCCACCGCTTCGGGGAAGCCGCCGCGTGTGATCCTCTCGACGTAGTCGGCTCGCGTCTCGGTCGAGGTGTGCCGCAGCTCGGGGCCGGCGGCGAAGACCGCGTCCACGAACCCGTCCGGACTGCCGTCGATCTCCCCCTGCGACAGCGGCCACAGCTCGATGGTCTCCATCCGCCCCGGCAGGGCGTCCGGCACACTGCGCAGACGCAGGACGCGGGCGGAGCCTGTGAGGAGGAACCGTCCGGGTCGGGGATCGGTGTCGACCGCCTCCTTGATGGCCAGCATCAGCTCCGGGACGCGCTGCACCTCATCGATGACCAGCGGCGTAGAGCTGGCGACGAATTCCGTGGGGTCGAAGGCCGCTGCCTGTCGTGTCGCCGCACGATCCAAGCTGCGCCACTCCGCCCCCTTCGCGCTGCCGATCTGCGCCACCAATGTGCTCTTGCCGCACTGCCGCGCACCGTTGACCAGGACTACGCGGGTGTCTGCCAGCGCCTCGTCGATGGCAGTCGCTGCCCGGCGAGGGAGGATGCGCCCGATAGGCGATTCGGGGAGCTTCACCATGAGGCCCAGCATGACACACGAGTGTTAGTTTGGTCGCAAGGTCAATATTAATCTGGACGCACATGGTGTGTTTATTTGGTCGCATCCCGCGTGTCGGTTTGGCCTCCTGCCCTTCGTGTGGTCGGAATCAGCTGCAGGATAAGGCTCCCCGGGCGGCCGGCCGGCGTGGCGAGCCGCGGCCGGCGTCTGGCCCGGGTGGCCTGGGAAGGACTGCAGAGCAAGCCTCGCCCAATGCCGGGCAGGCCGCAGCCGGATCAGGGGACACTCTGCGACGCCACACGGTTGACGCACCGCCGGTACGGCCGAGGGCACGGAACTTGACCGAGATGCGTACCATCGGGTCATGGCCACAATCAGGCTGGCAAAGGAAGTGCAAAGCGCTGATTGAGCCGCAGGTCAGGAAGTGTGCTCCCCGCAGGCGCGGGGCTGTTGCGGCTGAGGGCTGGCGGCGTCGCGTGCTTGGACGTGCGCGCTCCAGGGCCGCCCCCTCTCCCCGGGGCGGGCCGAGGTCGCGCACGGTGTCACCGAACTCTGTTCTCCTCATGGACACTTCACGTGTGCCGAGTAGAATTGGGAGCGCTCCCAACGTGTTCTCCAACCGGAACGGAGACCCCCCATGCGCAAGTCAAGCCCTTCCGCCAGACGTCCCCGGTCGGCCTTCCGCCGGCTCGCCGAAGCGCTCGCCCTGCTCATCGCCGTGACCGCCAGCGCGCTGCTCTGGACGAGCCCCGCGCAGGCCCACGGCACCGTGGTCGACCCGGCGACCCGCGCCTACCACTGCTGGGAGGAGTGGGGAGACGACCACCTGAACCCGGCCATGGAGCAGGAGGACCCCATGTGCTGGCAGGCCTGGCGGGCCAACCCCAACACCATGTGGAACTGGATGAGCATGCTCCAGGACGGGCTCGGCGGCCAGTTCGAGGCGCGGATTCCCAACGGCAAGCTGTGCAGCAACAACCACCCGAACTTCGAGAGCCTGAACAACCCGGGCCCCTGGAAGACGACCGACGTCGGTGACAACTTCTCGATCCACCTGTACGACCAGGCCTCCCACGGCGCCGACTTCTTCCGGGTCTACGTGAGCAAGCAGGGGTTCGACCCCAAGACCCAGAGCCTCGGCTGGGGCGACCTCGACTTCATCACCGAGACCGGCAGCTACCCGCCGGCGAACGACATCACGTTCCCCGTCCAGACCTCCGGCTACTCCGGACACCACATCGTCTTCACCATCTGGCAGGCCTCGCACCTGGACCAGGCCTACCTGATGTGCAGTGACGTGAACTTCGGCTGAGCCGGGAGCACCGCACACACAGCAGCATCCCGCCGGCCCGGCGCCCGAACGCGGCACCGGGCCGGCCCGGCCATGGCCGGGGGCCACGGCGGGTCATCGGCGGGCGGCCGTT
>NZ_BAAAPF010000053.1:0-28258 GCF_039531005.1 Streptomyces synnematoformans | reverse complement strand
ACCCCGCCGCGGCGGGGCGGGCGGCGGACCCGGCCGCCGCGGTCCCGGCCGCGGCCTCGGCCCGACGCCCGCGGCGCCGGGCCCGCTCCCGTATCTGGCGCATGGCGATCGCGACCAGCCAGGAGCGGAAGCGGTCCGGGTCGCGCAGCGAGGGCAGCCGGCGTACGGCGCGGAGCATCGTCTCCTGGACGACGTCGTCGACGTCGGCGTGGCCGCCCAGCGCCCGGCCGACGACGTTGTAGACGAGCGGCAGCCACCCGGCCACCAGCCGGTCCATCGCCTCCCGGTCACCGGACTGCGCCGCCGTGATGACCGCGCGCCACTCCCGCGCCTCCACCGTCACTCCCGTTGCAGATCGGCCGTCCCGGCGGAGGTCACTTGGCGTAGAGGAGGGTGCCGAAGCCGAGCTGGTCGTAGCCGCCGCTGTTGGGGCCGTAGTCCCCGCCGCCGCCCTCGGGGCGTACCTGCTCGGCGATCGCGGTGAGGTGCGGCACGGACAGCCGGAGGCGGCGTGCGTAGTGGTAGTGCAGCATGTCCCAGACCGGGCGGGCCTGGCCGCGGCTCGCCGCGGAGATGGCGGTGTGCGACCGCTGGGCGCAGTTCTGCCCGGTGCCCCAGGTGTACGTGGTGAAGGGGACGTCCCCGCCGAGGTTGTACTTGGCGACGTACTGGGCGGCCTTCATGAACCGGTTGTCGTCGTGGCCGTAGAGGTCGGTGCCCTGGCTCCAGGCCATCTCGCAGATCGCCCCCATCTGGCCCATGCCCATGAGGGAGTGGCCCTGGTCGCGGCCGGACTCCTGCCACTGCGCGAGTCCCTCGTCGTCGTAGACGAACGGGATGGCGTGCGGGAAGGAGCCGTTGCCCTCCCCCGTCTTCGTGTACTCCACGGCGCGGTCGAACAGGGCCTGGTCGTCGCAGAGGATCCCGATCGCCATGACGGAGGCCACGTTGCACAGGTCCCAGTTCGCCCAGTAGTTGGTGATGCAGGCGTCGTTGTGGTTGACCAGGAAGTGGTCGTTGAGCGGGTAGAAGACGTCCCGCATCATCTGCTGGAACCGCGCGAGTTCGAAGCCGGCGTAGTCGCGCATCAGCTCGGCGGCGTTGGCGAACTGCCAGCCGTAGATGCCGGCCGCCAGGAACCGGTCCGCGTTGCCCGTGACCGTCTTCAGCGTGCCCGACCAGGCGTTGAGGATGTCGCGGGCGGTGTCGCCGTGCTCGCGGGTGCCGCCGATGTGCCAGCGCAGGGCGTTCTGGTACGCGGCGTGGATGTCGTTGTACAGGACGGTGTAGTTCTGGCCCTCGCCGCCGCGGACGACCGTCTCCAGCGGCCGGGGAGCCCACCCGCTCCCGGCGTGCGGGTTGGCGGTCAGCCGCCGCCAGCCGGAGATCCACGGCTCGTCGCCCGCGGCCACCCGGACCCTGGCCCGGTTCAGCTCGCCGTAGGCGTGCAGCATGCCGGGGTGGGTGAAGGCCGCGGACGCGGCCCGCGCGTCGTGTGCGGCACCCGCGTCGGCGTCGGGCGCGGCGTCGGCGGAGTCTCCGCCCCACGCGACGGCCACGCTGCCCGCGGCCCCTGCCGCCGCCAGCCCGCCGGCGAACTGCAGCACGCTGCGGCGGCTCGTGCGGTGTGCGTTGTGGTGACCCATGTACGGCTCCTGTGAGTGGGGGGACGGCGTGCTGTCCGTGCGGCACGCACATCTCAGGAGACGGCACCGTGGCGGCGGCGATAACAGTTTTTGGCGTGCGCCGCGTTCGCCGCACTGTGCCGACGCGTCGGCTCCACCCGCAGGCGTCGGCCAGCGGGTCACCCACGGTACGGGAACGGCGGACCACGCCGGGCGCCACCTCGGCTTCGTGCAGCGCACAAGGGGTCGGCAACGGCTGGATATCGTAACTGAAGCGCTAAAGTAGTCCGGGCGACGACACTCGGGCCGCTCTGCCCGCCCGCAGGCCGGGGCTACGATGAGCGACCCACGACACGATGGGGCTTCACATGGGGAACGATGCGCGCCGTCCCACCCTGCGCGACATCGCCGACCGGGTAGGCGTCTCCGAGGCCGCCGCCTCCTTCGCGCTCAACGGGAAGCCCGGCGTGTCCGAGGCCACCCGGCAGCGCGTGCTCCAGGCGGCCAGCGAACTCAACTGGGCTCCGCACCACGCGGCGCGCGCCCTCACCGGCGCCGGCACCGCGACCGTCGGCCTGGTCATCGCGCGCAGCGCGCAGGACGTCGGCTCCGAGCTGTTCTTCCACCGGCTGATGACCGGCATGCAGGCGGTGCTGAGCCGTCGGCGGTACGCCCTGCTGCTGCAGGTCGTGGACTCCGTCGACGAGGAGATCGACGTCTACCACATGTGGAAGCGGGAGCACCGGGTCGACGGAGTGGTGCTGGTGGACCTGCGGCGCGACGACCCGCGGCCCGAGGCCGTGGCGGAACTCGGACTGCCCGCGCTGATCGCGGGCGGACCGGACCCGGCGGGCGTCGTCCCTTCGGTGTCCATCGACGACGCGGCGGCGATGGCGTCCATCATGCGGCATCTCAAGGAGACCGGGCACGAGCGGATCGCCTACCTGTCGGGGCCGATAGCCCTGCTCCACGTCCACCGCCGGGTCGAGTCCTTCCTGCGCGCCTCGGCCGACCTCGGCATCGCGGACTGCCGCAGCCACGCGACGGACTTCTCGGCCGGCGCCGGCGACACCGCGACCACGTCCGCGCTGCTCGGCGACCCCAGGCCGACCGCGCTGATCTACGACAACGAAGTGCTCGCCGTCGCCGGCGTCGGCGCCATCCGGCGGATGTCGCTGCGTATCCCGGAGGACGTCGCGGTGGTCGTGTGGGAGGACACCCCCGTGTGCACGGTGCTCCAGCCGGCCCTCACCGCGCTGCGCCGCGACGCGGCGGGCTTCGGGGCGGACGTGGCGGAGCGCCTGCTGCAGGTCCTGGCGGGAGAGAAGGTGGCCGACTTCGAGGAGCGGGTGCCCACCCTGGTGCCACGGGCCAGCACCGTCGGCGAACCGCCCGTCTGCGCGGACTGACACGCGCCGGCGGCCGGCGCCCGCGCGTCCCCCGCCGCCTCCCGGCCCCGAATCTCACGTCCGGAAGCCGTTGACACCGGTAACTTAAGCGCCTTAGTGTCCGGTCAGCTCACCACCCACCACGATCCGGCCAGGGAAGCACACATGCACAACGCGCCGCGTACGACGCTCGACCGGCTGGAACGCGCCCTGCGTCAGCGTCTGGTCCCCCGGATCCACACCCGGCTGTCCGCCGTGGACGTCTCCGCCTGGCCCGTCGACGGCGACGGCGAGCCCGTGCCCGCCGCGCACGCGCTGGGCCTGGCACCGCTGCCGGGCCGCTCCACCCCCGTCTACGAGCCGCTCGCACCCGGCGACCCCTGGGGCCCGGCCTGGGGCACCACCTGGCTCCGCGTCGACGGCACCGTGCCCGAGGAGGCCCGCCGCGACCCCGCGCGGACCACCGAACTCGTCCTCGAACTCGGCTGGGAGGACCACTCGGTGGGCGGCCAGGCCGAGGGCATGCTCTACCGGCCGGACGGCTCGGTCATCAAGGCGGTCCACCCGCGCAGCGGCTGGCTCCGGCTGACCGGCCCGGGCGCCTCCCCCGGGGTGCTGCGCGCGGACGGGACCTTCACCGTCTACGTCGAGGCCGCCGCCAATCCGCTGGTGCTCGGCCTGCCCCCGTTCGTCACCACGCCGCTCGGCGACAAGCTCACGGCCGGACCCGCGCCCCTGTACCGCCTCGCCCGCGCCGAGGTGTGCGACCTCGACGCCGGGCTGTGGGAGCTGGTGCGCGACCTGGAGGTCGCCGGCGGCCTCGCCGCCGAGGTGTCCGAGGACGAGCCCCGGCACTGGCGGCTGCTGCGCGCGGTCGACGCGGCGCTCGACGCCGCTGGGAGCACCTCCCGGGCCGAAGGCTCTGCGGGAGGACGGGACCTCGACGCCACCGCGCCCCGGGCGCGCGCCGCGCTCGCCCCCGAGCTGGCCAAGCCCGCCCACGCCAGCGCCCACCGGATCACGGCAGTCGGCCACGCGCACATCGACGCCGCCTGGCTGTGGCCGCTCCGCGAGACCGTACGGAAGGTCGCCAGGACCGTCGCCAACGTGCTGACGCTGATGGACTCGGATCCCGACTTCGTCTTCGCGATGTCGTCCGCCCAGCAGTTCGCCTGGCTGGAGGAGCACTACCCGGAGCTGTTCGAGCGGGTCCGCGCCCGGGTCGCCGAGGGCCGGTTCGTGCCCGTCGGCGGCATGTGGGTGGAGTCCGACACGACGATGCCCTCCGGCGAGGCGATGGTCCGGCAGTTCACCCACGGCCGGCGGTACTTCACCGAGAAGCTCGGCGTCGAGCCGGAGGAGGTCTGGCTGCCGGACAGCTTCGGCTACTCCGGCGCGCTGCCGCAGCTCGCGCGGCTGGCCGGCTTCCGCTGGTTCCTCACCCAGAAGATCTCCTGGAACGACACCAACGCCTTCCCCCACCACACCTTCTGGTGGGAGGGCATCGACGGCAGCCGGGTCTTCACCCACTTCCCGCCCGCCGACACCTACGCGGCCGAGGTGACGGCCGCCGAGCTGCACCACTCCGTCGCCAGCTTCCGCGACAAGGCGGCCTCCTCGCACTCGCTGGTGCCCTTCGGCTACGGCGACGGCGGCGGCGGCCCGACCCGCGAGATGCTGGCCCGCGCCGCCCGCTTCGCCGACCTGGAGGGCGCCCCCCGCGTCGCCGTACGCGAGCCGGCCGCGTTCTTCGCCGACGCCGAGGAGGAGTACGGCGACGGCGCGCCGGTGTGGGTCGGCGAGCTGTACCTGGAGCTGCACCGCGGCACGTTCACCTCCCAGCACGCCATGAAGGCCGGCAACCGCCGCTGCGAGGCCCTGCTGCGCACCGCCGAGTACCTGGCCGCCAGCGCCGCGGTGCGCACCGGCGCGGAGTACCCGGCCGCCGAGCTGGACGAGATCTGGCGGACCGTGCTGCTCCACCAGTTCCACGACATCCTGCCCGGCTCGTCCATCTCCTGGGTGCACCGCGAGGCCCGCGCCACCTACGAGGACCTGACCGCGCGGCTCACCGCCCTGATCGACCGCTCCGGCGAGCAGCTGGCCGGATCCGCCGGTGCCACCGCCGCGGACCGCACCGCCCGGATCATCTCCCCCCTCCCCTGGGCCGGCCGCGGCGCGTGGGAGACAGCGCCGGCCGGCCCCGCAGGCGGCGAGGCGGTACGGCTGGCCCCGCTGGACGGCGGCGGGCACGAACTCGACAACGGCCTGCTCCGCGCCGTCGTGGACGCGGCCGGCCACGTCGTCTCGCTGCGCGACGCGGCCACCGGCCGCGAGCTGGTGCCCGAGGGGCGGCCGCTCGGCGTGCTGCAGCTGCACCGCGACGAGCCGGTGCGCTGGGACGCCTGGGACATCGACCGCGACGCGGCCCGCATGCGCACCGACCTGACCGGGCCCGCCTCCGTGACGGCCCGCACCCGCGAGGACGGCACGGCGGAGGTCGCCGTGGAGCACACCGCGGGCCTGCCCGGCGGCTCCCGGCTGACCCTGACCATCCGCCTGGCGCCCGGCGAGCGGCAGCTCGGCATGGAGCTGGACGCCGACTGGCGCGAGCGCGAGCGGCTGCTGAAGGTCGCGCTGCCGCTGGCCGTGCACACCACCACCGCGCGCCACGAGACGCAGTTCGGCCACGTCGAGCGCACCATCCACGCCAACACCAGCTGGGACGCCGCCCACTACGAGGACTGCGCCCACCGCTACGTGCACGTCGCCGAGCCCGGCTTCGGCGTCGGCGTCGTCAACGACTCCGTCTACGGCTGCGACGTCACCCGCCTCGGCGGACCCGGCGGCGGCGCCGTCGTACGGCTGTCGCTGCTGCGCGCGCCCACCTTCCCCGACCCCGAGACCGACCTCGGCGTGCACCGGATGCGCTGGGCCGTCGTCCCGGGCGAGGACCACGCCGCGACCGTGGCGGCCGCCCACGCCCTGGGCGCACCCGTCGTCGAGGGCCTGCCCGCCGTCGAGCCGCTGCTGCGGCTGGACGACACCGCGGGACTGCCCGTGCTGGACACCGTCAAGCTCGCCGACGACGGCAGCGGCGACCTCGTCGCCCGCGTCTACGAGGCCCGGGGCGGCCGGGCCGAGGCCACCCTCCGCTGGGCGGACGTGTGCGGCGCCGACGCGGTCGTACGCGAGACGGACCTCCTCGAACGCGACCTCACCGACGGCAGCGGCATCCGCCGGGCGCTGCGCGACGGCAACCGACTGTCCCTCGATCCCTTCCAGGTCGTCACCCTCCGGCTGACGCCCGCTGCAGAGTGCGAAGGAGCACCCCGATGAGCCGAACCAACCGCCGGGTGTACGCCGGCGTCGCCGCCGGCGCGGCCCTGACCCTCGCCCTGACCGGCTGCGGCGTGGGAGGTGACGGGGGCGCCGACTCCGGCGGCTCCGGCACCGACGGCAAGATAGCCGGCAAGATCACGTTCCAGACGTGGAACCTCAAGGGCGGCTACGAGAAGTACTTCGACGGCCTCATCGACGCCTTCGAGAAGAAGCACCCCGGCACCACGGTGAAGTGGGTGGACCAGCCGGCCGAGGGCTACCAGGACAAGCTCTCCGCCGACGCCGCCGGCGGGAACCTCCCCGACGTCGTCGACATGGGCCCCGAGGCGGCCTACACGCTCGCCGGTGCCGGGATGCTCCTGAACGTCGCCGAGGACGACCCGGAGGCCGAGGAGGGCTATCTGCCGACCGCGTGGGACGCCATGACGTTCGACGGCATCGACGGCGGCACCTACGGCTACCCCTGGTACCTCAACACGGGCCCGTCGTTCTTCAACACCGACCTGTTCGAGAAGTGCGGCCTCGACCCGGAGAAGCTCCCCGAGACCTACGACGAACTCTTCGACCAGGCCGCCGTCATGTCCGAGAACTGCGGCGACGAGGGCATCTCCATGATCGGGCGGATGCCCACCATCGAGACCTTCGGGATGTACGGCGCCGAGCTGATGAACGGGGACGGCACCGAGTTCACGTTCAACGACGCCAAGGGGGTTGAGCTGGTCGAGCGCTACCAGGCGCTGTACGAGGACAGCGGCCTCACCGAGGAGTCCCTCAACGCGCTGCAGACCGGCGAGCTGGACTCGTTCAAGTCCGGTCAGCTCGGGTGGCTCCCCGGCAGCTCCTACACGCTGAGCGACCTGAAGAAGACCGCGCCGGACGTCGCCAAGACGGTCGAGATGGGTCCGCTCATCGCCAACACCGCGCCGAACATGTACCTCGAATCCCTCGTGGTGAACTCCGAGTCGGAGAACACCGCGACCGCGAAGGCGTTCGCCCGGTTCGCCACCGACCCGAAGAACCAGCTGGCGTTCGCGAAGGAGGCGTCGGTCTTCCCCTCCACCGCGGGCACGCTCGACGACCCGTATTTCACCGAGGACGACGGCACCGACGAGGGCCGGCTCAGGACCGAGGCCGCCGCGCAGGTCGGCGAGGCCGTCGTGTGGTGGCCGCCGGCCTTCTCGGGCGGCCCGGACGTGGAGAACCTGCGGGAGCAGATCGCGGGCGCGCTGCTCGGCAAGAAGACCGCGAAGGAAGCCCTCGACGACGCCGTCGACTACTCCAACGACCGGCTCGCGAAGCAGTGAGCGGTACGGTCACGGCCTCCCGGCGCGGAATGCGCCGGGAGGGCCGCACCCGCCCCGCCCGGCACGCGCACTGGACGCGGGGCAGCTGGTACGTGCCGTGGCTCTTCCTCGGCGTCGCGCTCGCCGTGGTGTCGACGTTCGTCCTCTTCCCCTTCTTCAACACCCTGCTGCTCTCCTTCACCGACGCCACCCTGCTGCGCGGCGGCCAGTTCGTCGGGGTCGACAACTTCCGGGAGCTGTGGGGGGACGCGCGCTTCAGGACGGCGCTGCTCAACTCCACGCTCTACGTCGTCTGCGTCGTACCGGTCATGGTCGTGCTGCCGCTGGTCCTCGCGGCGCTGGTGGCCGGCAAGGGCCGTCTCCTGGGGTTCTTCCGGACCAGCTACTACCTGCCCGTCATCATGTCCCCGGTCATCGTGGGCCTGGTGTGGACGAACCTGCTGGACCGCCGCGGCCTGGTGAACTCGGTGCTCGGCTGGGTGTCGGCCGTCGGCGAGCCCGTCCCGTTCCTCACCGACCGCTGGCTCCTGCTCTTCAGCGCCATGTTCGTCACGATATGGATGGGCATGGGTTACTACATGGTCATCTACCTGGCGGCGCTGGCCAACATCGACCCGACGCTGTACGACTCCGCGGACGTCGACGGAGCAGGCACGGTACGGAAGTTCCTGCACGTGACCATGCCCGGGGTGCGCAACACGATGGGCCTGATCGGCCTGTTCTCCTCGATCGCCGCCTTCCGCGTCTTCGGCGAGGTGTACGTGCTGACCGACGGCACCGGCGGCACCGGTGGCGACAACCTCACGATGACGATGCTGATCCAGCGCGAGGGCACGGGCCTCCAGGCGCGGACCGGCTACGCCGGGGCGATCAGCCTCGTCATGTTCGCGATCATGGCCGTCCTCCTCGTGCTGCAGCTCGTGGCGCAGAACCGGCAGAGGAGGAACGGATGAGCCGGCGGCGCCCGCGCTTCCCCACGGGATCGGTCGCGCGGTACACGGTCCTCGTCCTGATGTTCGTCCTGCTCGCGGGACCGCTGCTGTGGCAGCTCTCGCTGTCGCTGAAGGGCCCGGGCGACGACCTCTACGCGCAGCCGCCCCGACTGGTGCCGGACGACCCGACGTTCGGCAACTACACCGGGGTCCTCGACCGGGTCCCCGTGCTGCGGTTCGTGATGAACTCCGGTCTTGTCGCCCTGCTCGTCGTCGGCGGGAACGTCCTGTTCGCCACGGCCGCCGGGTTCGCGCTCGCCCGGCTGCGCTTCCGCTTCCGCGGCCTGGTGACGGCGCTCTTCGTCGCGGCGCTGCTCGTGCCGGTCGAGGCGGTCATCATCGCGCAGTTCCTGCTCGTCAGGTCCGCGGGCCTGACCGACAGCCTGCTCGGCGTGGCACTCCCGACGTTCGTGGCACCGCTGAACGTGCTGCTGATGCGCAACGCCTTCGCCGGCATCCCCGACGAACTCGAAGAGGCCGCCGTGCTCGACGGCGCCGGGGTCTGGCAGCGCTTCCTGCGGGTCTGCGTGCCGCAGGTCAAGGGCGTGATGGCGGTCGTCGCGATCTTCGCGTTCGTCGGCTCGTGGAACGACTTCCTCTGGCCGCTGATCGTGCTGTCCGACGAGCAGAACTACACCCTCACCGTCGGGCTGAACATGCTCAAGGGCACGTTCTACGACGACCCACGACTCATCGCGGCCGGCACGATCGTCGCGCTCGTACCCATCATCGTGTTCTTCGCCGCCCTGCAGAGGTTCTTCATGCGCGGTCTCGAACAGGGAGGTATCAAAGGATGACCGCGCTGCGCTTCGGTGTGAACTACACGCCGCGCAAGGACTGGTTCTACTCCTGGCTGGAGCCGGACTTCGACGAGATCCGCCGGGACCTGGACGCCATCGCCTCGCTGGGGCTCGACCACGTCCGGATCTTCCCCTTCTGGCCGATACTCCAGCCCAACCGCACGCTCATCCGGCCACGGGCGCTCGCGGACGTCCGCACGCTGGTCCGGCTCGCCGGCGAGGCGGGTCTCGACGCCTCGGTCGACGTCATCCAGGGGCACATGTCGAGCTACGACTTCGTGCCGGCGTGGCTGACCTCCTGGCACGCGACGAACATGTTCACCGACGCCGGAGCCGTCAGGGCGCAGGCGGACCTGGCCCGTGCGCTGCACGACGCCGTCGCCGACCTCCCGAACTACCTCGGCCTCACCCTGGGCAACGAGGTCAACCAGTTCTCCGGCGATCCGCACCCCGCCCCGATGCGGGCGTCGTCCGAGGACGCCGGGAACTGGATCCGGACGCTGCTGGACGCCGTGCCGGCGGACGGGCGGGCGCTGCGGCTGCACGCCGAGTACGACGCCGTCTGGTACCTCGACGGCCATCCGTTCCTCCCCACGCACGCGGCGCGGCTCGGCGACCTCACCGCGATCCACTCGTGGATCTTCAACGGCACCGCCCAGCGCTACGGCGGTATGGCGGCGGAGAGCGTGCGGCACGGTGAGTACCTCATCGAACTCGCCCGCGCGTTCGCCACCGGCCCCGGCCGGCCGGTGTGGCTGCAGGAGATCGGCGCGCCGCTCAACTGCCTCGACGCGGCCGAAGCGCCGGCGTTCTGCGAGCAGGCCGTCCGCCACGCCGCGGACAGCCCGGCGCTGTGGGGGGTGACGTGGTGGTGCTCCCACGACGTCGACCGCCGGCTCGCGGACTTCCCCGAGCTTGAGTACTCGCTCGGCCTGTTCGACGCTGACGGGAAGGCCAAGCCCATCGGCCGCGCGTTCGCCGCCGTCGCGGAGGAGCTGCGCCGGCGGGCCGTCGCTCCGGCCCCGCGGCGGGAGGCCGTCGTCGTCGCGGTCGACGACGCCGACGTCCCGGTCCGCCGCGCCGACCTCGCGCCGGGCGGCGCGGCGTTCACGGCCTGGATGGACCTGGCACGGCGGGGCCGCCGACCGGCGGTCGTCACCTCGCGGACCGCCGAGTCGGCCGACGACCTCGCGGCGCGCGGGGTCGAAGCGGTGCACGAGCCCGACACCACCGGGGTGAGCGCCTACTCCGCGGTCAGCGACGGCTCGGCCCTCACGACGGGCACGACGTGACCGGGGCGAGGGCTCCGGGCGCGGCGGAGGACGGGGGCCAGGCCGCGGACGGGCGCGTCGACGCCGTCCTGGCGGCCATGACCGTCGAGGAGAAGGCCGGTCAGGTCAACCAGCGCCTCCACGGCTGGCGCGCCGTCGAACGGGACCGGCGCGGCGCGTTCCGGCTGACCGGCTACGCCCGCGAGGAGATCGACCGGTGGGGTGGGCTCGGCGCCCTCTACGGGCTCTTCCGGGCCGACGCCTGGTCCGGCCGGTCGTGGGCGAACGGCATCCGGCCCGAGGAGCGCGCCGAGGCCGCCGCGGCGGTGCAGGAGGCCGTGGCCGCAGCCGACCGGCACGGCGTCGGGACGCTGCTGGTCGAGGAGGCACCGCACGGGCACCAGGCCCTCGGCGGCACCCTGCTGCCGGTCAACCTCGCCGTCGCCGCCGCCTGGCGGCCGGAGTCCCTGGCCGACGCGGCCCGCGGTGTCGGCGCCGAACTCGCGGCGAGCGGCGTCCACGTCGCCCTCGTCTCGGCCCTCGACATCCTGCGCGACCCCCGGTGGGGCCGCGGCGAGGAGTGCTACGGCGAGGACCCGCTGCTCGCCGCCGAGCTGACCCGCGCCGTCGTCGAGGGCATGCAGGGCGAGGCACGCTCCCGCGTGGGCGACGGCGGGGTCGCCGTCGTCCTCAAGCACCTCGCCGCCCAGGGCGAGGCCGTCGGCGGCCGCAACGGCCAGTCCGCGCACCTCGGCCCGCACGACCTCGCCGAGATCCACCTCCCGCCCGTCGAGGCCGGCCTGCGCGCCGGGGCGCTCGGCTTCATGGCCGCGTACAACGACATCGACGGCGTCCCCTGCTGCGCCAACCACGACCTGCTCACCGCGTACCTGCGGGGCCGCCACGGCTTCGACGGGATCGTCATGGCGGACGGGCTGGCCGTGGACCGGCTCGCCGGGACGACCGGGGACCTGCCCGGCGCCGCCCGGGCCGCCCTGCTGGCCGGCGTGGACCTCTCCCTGTGGGACGAGTCGTTCGCCGGCCTCGCCGCCCTGGCCGCCGCGGACGCACAGGTCGCCGCGGCGCTCGACGTCGCCTGCCGCCGGGTGCTGACGCTGAAGGACCGGCTGGGGCTCCTGGGCGACCCCGGTCGTCCCGTACGCCCCGACGCCGCGCGGTCCCTCGCCCGTCTCACCGCCGCCCGGAGGTCGACGGGCGCCGCCTCGCGGCGGCTCGCCGCGGAGTCGCTGGTCCTGCTCCGGAACGCGCGGCGGGAAGACGGTGGCGCCACGCTGCCGTTCGACGCCGCCCGGCTGCGGAGCGTCACCGTCGTCGGGCCCCACGCCGACGACGTCCCGGCGCTGCTCGGCGACTACGTCCCGCCGCTGCCGGCCGGGGCGGGCCGCGGTGTCGCCGAAGCCCTCCGCGCCGCACTGCCCGGTGCCGAGACCACCGCCGGCGAGGCCTTCGACGACGTGGGGGCCGCGGCCTTCGCCGGCGCCGATGCCGTCGTCGTCGTGATCGGCGGCACCAGCCACCGCTCCTACGACGCCGCCTTCGCGGACAACGGCGCCGTCGCCGCCCGGGCCGGCGAGGCCACCGGCGGCGAGGGCGTCGACCTGGCCGACGTCTCGCTGCCGGCCGGGCAGGACGACCTGATGAGGGCGGTCCGGGCCGCCACGGACGCGCCGGTGGCGGCCGTCGTCGTCTCCGGCCGGCCGCACGTCCTGACCGGCGCCCTCGAACACTGCGACGCGGTGCTGTGGGCCGGGTATCCCGGCCCGTACGGCGGCGAGGCGGTCGCCGACGCGCTGCTCGGCGAGGCGGAGCCCACCGGGCGGCTGCCGATGACGCTGCCGCGGCACCCCGCGGCCGTCCCGGTGCGGTACAACGACCGGCAGAGCGCGGCGGACGTCTACCGCGACGCCCCGGAGCCGGTCCTGCTGCCGTTCGGCTTCGGCCTGGGCTATCGCGACGTGGCCGTCACCGGCCTGGACGTCACCGTCCGGCCGGACAGCCCGGCCGAGGTCGTGGTGACCGTGACCGCGGCGAACCGGTCCGGGCGGCCGAGCGACCCGGTGATCCCCGTCTTCGCCCACCGCACGGGCGGGACGCGCACGCCCCGGATCCGTGAGCTGCTCGCCTTCGGGCGGGTCACCGTCGGCCCCGGCGCGACGGCCGCAATCACCTTCACGCTCCCGGCCGAAAGGGTGTTCGCCGATCTCGCCGATCCGGGCGCGCCGACGGCCGTGACCGAGCTGTACGTGGAGGGCCTGACCCGCACGATCCGGCCGGCCCGCGGCTGATCCGGGCAGGACAGCTACTCACAAGGGAGTAACAGCATGACCAGACCCGTACCACGACGGCGGTCGCTGCTCGCCGCCGTCACCGTCACCGCCGCGCTCGCCGCGACCGCCGTCGGCACGCCCGCGGCAACGGCGTCCGACACCCTGCCGTGGGAGGGGGAGAGCGCCAAGGGACCGAACCAGCCGTACCAGCACGGCTACTCGGCGACCACCCTCCTCGACTGGGACCCGCGCACCGACACCGACGCCGGCAGGCTGCGCGCACGGATACCCCTGCAGCCGCGCGCCGACGCCGACCCGGCCACGCAGCGCAACCCCGCGCTGCCCGCCGAGACCCGGATGCTCACCCTCGCCGGCGACTACGGCAACGCGTTCTTCGAATCGCACCCGTACACCAACGAGTTCAGCCAGTACCTCTTCTCCTACTGGCAGTACACCGACGCGTACGCCTCCTGGCACGGCATGCCCACCGAGGGCGTGCCCGAGGAGTACTACGACCCCGCCGCCGAGTGGACCCAGCGCTGGTTCGAGTTCGGCGCGGTCAACCTGCCCAACCCCGGCTACACCGACGCCGCCCACAAGAACGGCGCCCGGTCGCTGGGCACCGTCTTCTTCTCGGACCACGACCGCGGCCCGCAGTCCTACAGCGAGCTGCTCGTACGCGACGGGAACGGCGGCTTCCCCGCCGCGCGCAAGCTCGCCGAGGTCGCCCGCTACTTCGGCTTCGACGGCTACTTCATCAACCAGGAGCAGAGCCGCGTCGCCGCCGAGGACGTGGACGACTACATGGACTTCCTCGCCGCGCTGCGCGCCGAGGGCCTGTACGTGCAGTGGTACGACTCGGTCGACGCCGGGACCGGCGAGAAGCTCTACGAGAACGAGTTCACCGAGCGGAACGCCCCGTTCGTCCAGAACGACGCGCGGGGCCCGCTGGCCGACTCGATCTTCCTCAACTACTGGTGGAACAGCGAGAAGCTCACGGACTCCGCCCGGTACGCCGAGTCCGTCGGCGTGAACCCGCGCACGCAGGTCTTCGCGGGGGTCGAGGCCGGCAAGTACCAGTTCGACCAGCCGTACGACCTGCGGGACAACCTCGGCGAGGACGGGGCGCCGATGAACGCCGTCGCCACCCTCGGCGCGGACTTCGTCCACTCGGACTACGCGCACAAGACCGACGACGACAAGCAGTCGAAGGTCTTCGACCGCGAGCGGCGCTGGTGGACCGGCACGGCGACGGGCACCGGCCCGGCCGGCGACGGCGAGTGGCCGGGCGTCTCCTCGCAGATCGCCGAGCGGACCGCCGTCACCGGCTCCACCTTCGCCACCACGTTCAACACCGGGCACGGCCTCGGCTACTGGCGCGACGGGGTACGGGCCGGCGGGCAGGAGTGGGGCAACATCGGCATCCAGGACACCCCGGTGACCTGGCAGTGGTGGTTCCAGGGGGACGGCGCCGACGGCCTTGAGGCGGACTACGACTACGGCCCGGACTACACCCCCGCGGACCGCTTCGACTACCGGCCGCTCGGCGCCTTCGAGGGCGGTTCGTCGCTGGCGGTCAGCGGCGAGCTGACCGGTGACGCGGTGCTGCGCCTGCACAAGACGGACCTGCGGCTGGAGGAGGGCTCCCGGGCCGAGCTGACGTACGCGGGGCCGAGCGCCGGCGACGCCGACGTGAGCCTGGCGCTCGTGCTCGCTTCGGACCCGTCGAAGACCGTCCGGGTGCCGATCGAGCACTCCGGGCCCGCCGGCGGCGGCTGGCGCACCGCGACCGTCGACCTCTCCGCCTACGCGGGCGAGACGGTCTCCACGCTGGGGCTCGGCCTCGCTCCCCAGGCCGGGCCGATCGACGACTTCCAGGTCAACCTCGGTGCCCTCACCGTCACGGACGGCGCCGAGCACACCCCGGACGCGCCCACCGGCTTCCACGTCGAACAGGCCCTGACCGCGACCGACGAGCTGTACCTGGGGTGGGACCTCGACGACTACGAGGACGTCGTCCGCTACGACGCCTACGCCGACGGCGAGTACCTCGGCGGCGTCTACGACGACAACCTCTACGTCAAGCACTTCACCGGCACCAGGGGAACGCTCCGGCTGGTCGCGGTCGGGAAGGACGGCAGCAAGAGCGGGGCGGCGACCCTCCCGTACGACTTCACCCGCGGCCCGGGCGACGTCGCCGCCCGGGCGTCCGAGGACGGCACGGTGACCGTGGCCTGGGACAAGCCGGTCCCCCCGGGTTCCGTGGTCACCCTGAGCGGCGCGTACGAGGACACGCTCAGGCCCGGCCACGGCAGGACGTCGGTGACGTTCCGGGACACTCCTGTCGACGGTGGAGACTTCGTCGCCACGGTGGCCCCCGCCCGCGGTGGCACCCCCGTCGCGGCGACGGGGGCGTTCGCCGACACCGAGATCGAGCCGTACCCGACGTCCGCGGTCGAGCTGTCCGGAACCTCACTGCGGCTCACCCAGCCCACCCTGGCCGACTGGCACACCCTCACGGTGTACGAGAACGGCGAGCCGATCCCGTTCGACACCACGTACAGCCAGGGCGAGCGCGACCGGATGATCCGCGGCCGCACCACCCTGGACGCGCTGTCGGTCACGTTGTCCGCCGCCGACAGCACGGTGACCGCCGTGATCGAGGACTACGCCGGGAACCGGGCCGAGACGGTCCTGCGGGAAGGCGCCGGCTGAGGAAGCGGTCCGTCGGCGGGCACCGCCCGCACCGCTCCCGGCGGGCCGGCCGGCGCCCCGTGAGGGGCCGCGCCCGGCCCGCCGGGCCGGCGGCGGCTCGGCGGTCAGTGGCCGGAGACGACGCCCGACAGCTCGTTGGTCTCCTTCGGCAGGGTCACGGACTGCTGCTTCTCGCCCAATTCGATGTCGATCGCGTGCAGCTTCCGTTCGCCCGGCTCGGAGACGTACGCCGTGTGGTCCCGTACGAAGAGCGTGGGCCTCGGCTGCTGCCAGTCCAGCGGCTCCGTCCACTCCCCCACCGCGGGAATCTTCCGGACGACCTCGCCCTTCTCCGGGTCGATGACGTGGATCGCGCCGTCCGTGCCCAGCACCAGCGCCTCGCCGTGCGGTCCCCGGGCCAGGGAGCGGAAGGAGTAGCTGGTGCCGATGTCGACCAGACGCAGTTCGCCGCTCCGGGTGTCGATGAGCGAGACGCGCTCGGGGCGCTCCAGCTCGGCCTCGGGGTCGGTCTTGTAGTCACCGAGCAGGACGGGCGACGCGTCACTGCCCGCCTGGTTGCCGATACGGCCGTAGTCGTCCGGCGCGTCGACCTTGGTGAAGTCGCCGTCCTTGTACAGCAGAACGCCGTCCTCGCAGCCGACGGCGATCGCCTCGCCCTGGGCCGCCGCCTCGCCGTGGACGCCGGGGCAGTCCTCGTTGCGGGCGATCTCCTTGTTGTCCTCGTCCAGGACCAGGACGCCGGTGCGCGTCTCCTCGTTGCCGAGCGTCGTGAGCAGTTCTCCGTTCTCCAGCTCGATCGCGACGCCGTGGTGGGGCTCCTTCGAGGTGTACGTCCGCGCGTCGGGCTTCGCGCCGCCGGCCAGGTCCGCCGGGTCGAAGACGCTGACCTCGCCGGTGCCGTCCGTGAAGAGCACGGTCCGGTCCGCGTGCCGCACGACGTGCCCGGGCTCGGCGCCCGGGAACTCGATGTCGGTGAGGGCTTTTGCGGAGGTGTCGAGGACGCGGAAGCCGGCGTCGGTGGAGACGATCATGTGCGTGTCGTCGCCGGCGGGGTTGACCCGGTTGAAACCGGGCAGCTCGATCGTCTCGGCGACTTCGAGTGACTCCCCGTCGAGGAGGTAGAGGCCGCCGTCGAAGGTGGCCGTGAGCGGGTCCGTCAGGGTGGCGGGCGAGGCACTCGGCTTGCTCTCGCCGGGCGGCCCGGCGGAGTCCTCGTCTTCGCCGCAGGCGACGAGGGCGAGGGCCGCCGTGAGGGCGAGCGCCGCGCCGCGGGCGGCTCGGGTGCGTACGGGACTGTGCACTGCTGTTCCTTTCTCTGCCGCACGGGTGGCGGCGTGGTGAGGGGACCGGCCGCCGGGAGACCGCCGGCCGGGGTGTTGCGGGGTCAGGGAGCGGTCAGGCCTTCGGTCATCGCGGTCGCGTTGGCGCGCATCATCTGCAGGTAGCTGCCGGCGCCCCCGCCCGGCTCCGTCAGCGATTCGCTGTACAGCTCGACGACGCGCACGTCCCCGCCCAGTTCCTTGCGGAGCACCTCGGCCAGCCGCTTGGGCTGGGAGGAGTCGGCGAAGATGGTCCGCACCCCCGCCCCGCGCATGGCCTGGGCGAGCGACTGCAGGTCCGAGGAGCTGGGCGAGGCGAGCGTGGTGCCGCTCGGCAGGACCGCTCCGACGACGCGGAAGCCGAAGCGGTCCGCGAGGTAGCCGAAGACGTGGTGGTTGGTCACCAGCGCCCGGCGCTCCGCGGGGATGCGGTCGAAGGACCGCGTCATCCAGGAGGTGAGGTCGGCCAGACGCCCGTCGTAGCGGTCCGCGTTGGCGCGCACGGCCCCGGCGTCGACGCCGTCGACGTGTTCCACGACCTGGCCGGCGATCAGGCCGGCGGCCTTGCGTACCCGGTCGGGGTCGGTCCAGAAGTGCGGGTCGGGCTCCCCCGCGCCGTCCTCGGGCCCGCCGTCCTCTGCCCGGTAGGTGAGCGGGTCCACCGCCTTGCCGACCTCGAAGGCCGCGACGCCGGACTCGCGCGCGTTGTCGACGTGCCGCAGGACGTTCTCCTCCAGGCCGAGGCCGTTGAAGACCACGAGGTCGGCCTGTTCGAGGTCGGCGGCCTGGGGTGCCGACAGTCCGAAGGAGTGCGGGTCGGCGTTCGGCTGCATGAGGACCGTCACCTCGGCCTCGTCGCCGACGATCTCGCGGGTGATGTCGCCGAGGATGTTCGTCGTCACCACCACGCGCGGCCGGTCGGACCCGCTCGTACAGCCCGACGCGGCGGCCAGCGCGAGGAGTGCGGCGAAGGCGGCGAAGGCGGCGATCAGGGCGCGGTGACGGGGCGGACGACGGCTGCCGCGGCTCATCGGCCGGTCTCCGCCATCAGGCCCGGCTCGATGTCCAGGTCGAAGGTGCGGGCGACGCGCAGGCCGTCGTTGTAGTCGATCTCGTGCACGCGCCTGCCGGCCGGATCGCTGACGTAGGCGCGGCTGGTGTCCACCGCGATGACCGGGGATCCGGCGACGCCGGGCCCGGGGTCCGCCGCGGCGGGTGCCGCGTCCAGCGCGGCCTCCTCCCCGGTGCGCTCGCCCGTGGCGGTGTCGAAGCCGCGCAGGGTTCCGTCGGTGCCCAGCGCCAGCAGGGGCGCCCCCTCGCCCGCGGTGTTGGCGGCCAGGACGGGCCCGGTCGCCACGCGCTGCCAGGTGCGTTCGGTCACGTCCAGGACCCAGACGGCCTCGCGGCCGGCCGGCGCGGTGAGCGTGTCGCTGCCCGGCCGCAGCCGGAAGGCGGTGGCCCGCTCGTCCTCGGGGACGCCCCGGGGGTAAGGGATCTCCACGGCTTCGAACGTGCCGCTCTCCTCGCGCACGAGGAGCGCGCCCTCGGCGCAGCCGAACACGATGCCGCGCCGCGTCACGGCGTCGCCCCGGGGGTCACGGCACGTGGCGTCCAGTGCGGCGGTCTCCTCGCCGTCGCGGTCCCGGACGGTCACGCCCGCGTCCCCGCCGGAGCCCAGGGTGATCAGGTGCCCGCCGTACGGGATCACGGGCGCGGCGTGCGGCCCTGCGAGCGGGCGGGCGTCGCCGATCCTCCCGTCCTCCAGCGCGTCACGCCGGTAGAGCCGCGCGTCCCCGTCCTCGGGGGTCACGGCGGTGACCGCGGCGTCGCCGCGTATCCGGGCGCCGCCGCCGTCCGGCAGCTGTCCCACCTCGCGTATCCGGGCCCGGTAGTAGTGCACGTGGTCGCCGTGATCCACCATCCAGGCGCCCGTGTCGAGGACCTGCGTCTCCCGGGCGGTGTGGAAGAAGCCGAAGCGGCCGTCCGTGGTGAGGCCGGTGGCGTCCGGCACGGCCGGGACGGTGTGCACCTTCTCGCTGATCAGGTCGAGCACCCGCGCCTCGCCGGTGCCGGGGTCGGCCAGCACCAGCCGCGACTGCTGCTCGGCGGCCTCCTTCGCCCCTTCGACGTACCCGTGCGGGGGCGAGGGTGAGGCGCGCCGCGATGCCTCGCGGTCGCCGCCGGCGTCGCCCTCGCCTCCGCCGCACCCGGCGGCGAGCGCGGCGGCGAGGAGCAGGGCGGTGGACATGCGGAGTGATGCGGTCCTGCGGGCAGTCACGGTCGTGCTCTCCATCTGCGTCGGTCTGTCGTTCGCGGGGTGTGGCGGGAGCGGCTCAGGCCCGGTCCGGGACCGGGCGGGCACGGCGGGAGCGGATCCCGGCGGCCAGCTGGGAGAGGAAGAACTGGGCGACGGCGAACGCGGCGACGGTGGCGCCGGCGGCGGTGCTCAGGTGCCAGGACAGGAGCAGGCCGCAGAACGTCGCGCTGACGCCCAGCAGCGCCGCGCCGGCCATCACGCCGTGGACGCTGCGCGCCCACGGCAGGGCGGCGGCGGGCGGGGCGATGAGCAGGCCGAGCACGAGCAGGGTGCCCACGATGTGGAACGACGCGACGATCGCCAGCGTCAGCAGCCCCAGCAGCAGGGCGTGCGCCAGGTGCGGGCGCAGGCCCAGGGTGCGGGCCTTGCGCGCGTCGAAGGCCAGCGCGAGGAAGGCCCGGTGCCCGAGCACGGTGACGGTCAGCGCCAGCGCCAGCGCCACGCCGAGCGTCACCAGGTCGCCTTCGCCGACGGCCAGCACGTCGCCGAAGAGGAAGCCGGTCAGGTCGACGGCGAAGGACTGCGACCGGGAGATGATGATCACTCCCAGCGCGAGCATCCCGACGAAGAGCAGGCCGATCCCGGTGTCCTCGGAGAGCCGCGGCGCACGGCCGACCGCGCTGACGCCCGCGGCCATGACGGCCGCGCTCACCGCGGCGCCGACGAGCAGGTTGCCGCCGAGGAGGGCGGCGACGGCGATCCCCGGCAGCAGCCCGTGCGACATCGCGTCGCCGAGGAAGGCCATCCCCCGCAGCACCACCCAGGTGCCCGCCAGCGCGGCGATCGCGGACACCAGGACGCCGCCCACCAGGGCTCTTTGCACAAAGGTCACCTCGAAGGGTGCCGTCAGCCACTCCATGCCCCGCACCGTACAATGAAAATGATTATCACTACAGACGGGATTGATGATGCCACCGCAGCCCCCGACCCCCCGGGTCCGCATCTCCGGACTCAGCGCCGGCTACTCCGGCCGGACCGTGTTGCACCAGGTCACAGCGGATATTCCGGGGGCGGCCGTGACGTCGCTGACCGGCCCCAACGGCAGCGGCAAGTCGACCCTCCTCGGCGTCCTCGCCGGTGTGATCAAGCCGACATCGGGAGAGGTGGAACACTGTGGCGGCGGCACCGCCGCGTTCGTACCGCAGCGCAGCGCCGTCAGCGACGCGCTGCCGCTGACCGTGCGGCAGACCGTCGCGATGGGGCGCTGGGCGGACCGCGGACCGTGGCGCAGGCTGACCGCCCGCGACCACGCGACCGTCGACGCCGCGCTCCGCCGGCTCGGCATCGCGCACCTCGCCGACCGGCAGCTCGGCGAGCTGTCGGGCGGGCAGCGCCAGCGCACCTTCATCGCCCAGGGGGTCGCCCAGGACGCGGACCTCCTGCTGCTGGACGAGCCGTGCACGGGCCTCGACCCCGAGGCGCGCGCGAGCATCGAGGAGCTGCTCGTCCAGCTCGTCGCCGACGGCGCAACCGTGGTCCAGGCCACGCACGACCTGGAGTCGGCGGGCGCGGGAGAGCACTGTCTGCGGCTGCGCGACGGACGCCTCGACGCGGCCGGCCACCCGCCCGCCGCCCTTGCGCACACCGCGCCGGCCGGTGCGCCGGTCGGCGACGGCCGGGTTCGTTGACGACCGGTGGCCCTGATCGGGGTGTCGGACGGCGACCGGCAGGGCGCACCGGGAAGCGCGCTCATGCGCGAGGCCGACGCACGTGCCGAGTCGACGTCACGCCGACGGCAGCCTGCCTTTCAGCGGCGGGCCGCCTCCACCAGAGCCAGTTCGAGGGCGTCCGGAAGGTGAAGAACCCCGCTGCCGTCCGGACTGACCAGTCATCGCAGCGAGCCGGAGGTCCGGTAGGGCGCCGGTACGGTGATCCAGGTCCCGTGCCCGATGTAGTGGATATCCGTGCCGACCCAGAGGGTGTGGGGGTCCGGGGGGAGGAAGAAGCTGACCCGGTGACCGACGAAGTCGCCGAGTGTGGGCCCGGGTTCCTGTTCGGGCAGGCGCCGTAACTCGTCGAGGGCCTTCACGCCGAGCCGTTCCGGAACGTTCAGCACGTCCCAGAACCGGCCGGCGGGGAGCAGGGCGACGGCGTTCTCCCCGTGGGCCCACTGCCGCCGGCAGGCGGCCGGGTCCGGTGCCGCCGCGGAGAGCCACTCCTCGGCCCGTCGTCTTGGCATATTCATCATGCATATATCGTGCTCGTCGCCTTCCTGGACCGAAAGACACGAACGGGGTGCCGTACACGGCGGCACAGTCGGTCAGCGCGGGAAGCGGGTGCCGGGGTCCTGGTTCCAGGACCAGGGCGCGATGGACCCGTGGTCGACGACGAGAAGGCGCCCGCCCGGGTGCAGCGCCGGGGCGGCGGTGCGCAGGATCGCCGCCCGCGGCAGGGCGAAGGGCGTCTGGAAGTACTGCGCCGAGACCAGGTCGAACGTGCCGCTCGGGAACGAGCGTGCAAGATCGTGCCGTTCGGTGGCCTCGCCTCTTCCTTGACGAGGGCCGGACCGCAATTGCCTGTCCCGCGGCCGGATTTGACATCGGTTGCGCCGTCACCGTGAACCTAAGGCTGCTGCGCGCGCTCGCCAGCGACGCCATCCGCGGCTGCCTGGAGCGCCACTTCGGCGTCACCCCGGCCTTCCAGAACTGCCACAGGCTCGCCGTCTTCCCCACCGGGGCCCGCGACAGCGCCGGCCTCGCCCGCTTCGTCTCCCCCCGCGCGCAGGTCCTCAACCAGTCACCTGAGCTGCGCGACTGCTGACCCGGCACCGCCGGCGACGGCGTGCCCGGCGCGGCACCCGTGCGGTCTGCTGTTCGCCCCCGGTCCGTCACAGCCGGGTCCCGTCGGGCAGCCGGAGCGCCACGATGCGTCCGTCGCGGGTGGCGGCGATCAGCAGCCCGGGGCCGGACCAGGCCACTGCGGTGACGGCGGAGCCGAGTTCGTACCGCTGTACCGGCCGGAGGCTTCCTCCGGCCGGGCCGGCGGACGCGCGCCAGAGTGCGAGCGTGCCGTCGTCGCCGCCGCTGGCCAGGTGGGCGCGGGTGCCGGGGCGCCAGGCCAGTGCGGTGACGGTCTCGTGGGCGGCGAGCATGCGCGGGCCGGTGCCGGCCGGGCCCGTGCCGGAGAAGTCCCAGACGGTGACGTCGGGGGCGCCGTCGGTGGCGAGCCAGCGGCCGGTGCCGTCGAAGGCGAGCCGGGAGACCTTCCGCGGATAGGCGGACATGGTCAACTCGTCGCCGTCGCGGGTGCGCCAGATGTGGAGGACGGCGTCCTGGTTGCCGCCGCAGATCCAGCGGCCGGTCGGGGCGACGGCCAGCGCGAGGTGGGAGCCGACGTACGGGTAGGTGGCCACGGGTGCGGCCCGGTGGCACTCGTGGCTGCGCACCGCCCCGTACGCGGCGACGGCCAGGCGCCGTCCACCGCGCATCCAGGCGACGTCGGTGACCGTGCCGGCCGCCGGTTCCGTGGCCCACATCTCGCTGCCGTCCGGGCGCAGGACGACGGCCTGGCGGCCGTTCGCGACGGCCACCCGGTCGGTGCCGGACCAGGCGGCGGCCTGCGACCAGGCGCCGGTGGCGGCCCGCCGTACGCGCCGGTCGGCGCGGCGCCAGAGCCCGTGGCCGCCGGGTCCGGCCACGACCAGGTGCTGCGCGTCCGGGGAGAGGGCGGCGTACAACAGGCCGTCGGGCAGCGGGAAGTCGTCGACCGGCGCGCCGGCGGCGGCGTGGAGAACCCGCGCCGTGCCGCCGGCCCCGGCGACCGCGACCAGGTCGCCGACGGCGCTGACACAGACGGGGACGTCGTCGACCTCGGCGGTCCAGGCGTACGCGGCGGTGGCGTCGGCCCCGACCGGCGCGTCGGACGTGGTGCTCATACGGCGGCCTCCGCGCCCGCCAGGCAGTCGAAGGCGCCGACGCCGAGGATGCGGATCAGGGCGTCTGCGGGCTGGGCTTCCGGGGGCTGGGACATGGCGATCGGACTCCTTCGGGCGGGGCGCCGCGCAGGCGACTTATTGAATATGATTGTCATTTTATCTAAGCTGTCGGTACTCAACTTCTCCTGACCGGAGGTTCGATGTCCACCACGCTGCTGAACCGCACCCTGCTCGTCTCCGGCACGGCCCTGGCCGCGCTCGGCCTCGCGGCGGCACCGGCTCTCGCCGAGCCGGTGACCCTGTCCAAAGGGCACGTCGATGTCGTCGACATCGGCTACGAGGGAGGCGCGCTCGAACTCGGCCTGCACGACGGGACCTCCGGCACGCCGGTCGAGCGCGACCCGGCCGAGGTCACCCTGCACGTCAGGCCGGAGGCCCAGACCGCGGTGCCGGGCGACCCCGCGTACGGGTTCCTCGGCGACCCCGGCGACCCGGTGTGGATCCTGCCGCAGACCGAGAACCCGGACCTGCTCTTCGCCGGCTGGTCCGCGCACGAGGTACCGGCCGACACCTTCCGGGGCGACACGGTGCAGCTTCGGCTGACCGCCGTCAGCGGCCCGGCCGACGTCAGCGTCTTCGACGCCGGAACGGCCGGACCGGCCAAGCGGTTCGACAGCGGCGACGGACTGCCCGACTCCGCAGCCGTCTCCGCGGGCGCCCACCACCACACCAACTGGGCGTTCGAGGCCGAGGGGAGGTACACGCTCACCTTCCAGGCGAGCGGCACGCTCACCGACGGCACGACCGTCACGTCGGACCCGGTGGACTACCACTTCACCGTCGGCTGACCCGCGCGCACGGCGTCGGCCCCGGGGAAACCCCCCGGGGCCGACGCATGCGGCCGGGGGCCGCGGGCTCAGCCTTCGGGAAGCATCCTCCTGAACCAGTCCCCCGCCGCGTCCGCGACCTCCTCCAGCGCACCCGGCTCCGGGAACAGGTGCGTCGCCCCGGCGATCACACGCAGCTCGTACGGCGCGGAGAGCCGCTGCGCGGCCTCCTCGTTGAGCTTGATCACGGCTTCGTCCCGGCCGCCCACGAGGAGCAGCACGGGCGACCGTACGCCGGCGAGCGCGTCACCCGCGAGGTCGGGCCGGCCTCCACGGGAGACCACGGCACGTACCAGGTCGGGCCGCTCGGCCGCGGTGACGAGCGCAGCCGCCGCGCCCGTGCTGGCGCCGAAGAGCCCGAGGGGGAGGTCGGTGACGCGGGCCGCGAGCCAGTCGGCGGCACCGCTGAGCCGGTGCGCCAGCAGGTTGATGTCGAAGCGGAACTCACGGGTAACCGCATCGGCCCGGTCCTCGGCCGGCGTGAGCAGGTCGAGGAGGAGGGTGCCGATTCCGGCGTCGTTCAGCCGGGCGGCCACCGCCTGGTTGCGCGCGCTGTGCCGCGAACTGCCGCTGCCGTGGGCGAACAGCACCAGACCCATGGGCGCGTCGGGGACCGCGAGGTCACCGGCGAGCCGCGTGTCGGCGATCCGGACCGTCACGCTCTCGACGGGCATGGGGACCTCCCACCTCCCGAGGACGTCGGGGTACGTGAGCCGGGTACCAGGGGAGCGCCGAGACAAACCCGACGTAAGCCTGCAAACAACCCACCGGCCGTCCTAGAGGACGGCGGGGACCGGCCACGTCATATCGGCAGTTGGCCCGCCGGAGCACGGGGCGAGATCCCGTCGTCTGCGGCGGCGGCTGCTTCGGTCACTTCGGCGAACTGCCCGGCTGTCGCACCCCGGTCGACGTCACCCGCGACGGGACCCGCGGCGCCGCGGTGTGCGCCACCGGCGACGGCGGCCAGGACGCGGAGCAGGCCATGGGCACGCGCGCGGGCACGGAGCCGTGCCGGTCCCGGGCGTCTGCGGAAGACCACGGCAGCACCCGCGCTCCGACCGTTTCCTCACCACCGCACATGCGGCAAATCCTGCGCCCGCGCGGGGGTACGGCCCCGCCACCGTACGGGTGTACCGGGGCTGCCGGCGGGGGTCAGAATGTGGCGCTGACGGGGTGTCCGTGATGGGCGCTCAGGCCGATTTCGTGGGGGTATCCGGGGTGCAGGGGTGGGCGAGAGCGTTATGGGGCATGCGGGGTGCGCAGGACAGGGCGCGGTTGGGATCCGGGATCCAGCGGGCGCAGGCGTTCATGGTGCTGGCCACGCTGCTGTACCGGGCGAGCCATCTGGTGGTCGGCGTGCTGGCGGTCGTCCCGGAGCGCCTGGGCGACCCGACAGCCTGCCTGGGCACGGTGGCGGCTCTCGCGGTGAGTGCGCTGGTCTACGGCACGGCGCTGCGGGACGGCTGGTTCGACCGGCGGTACGTCTGGGCGGACGTCCTGGTGACCGGCTGTCTGCTGCCGCTGGCGGCGGCGGCCTCGGGCGGGGCGCGGGAGCCGGGGGCGTTCGCCTGGGCGATGCTGCTGAGCACCTCGGCGAGCGCCGTCGCGGCGGTGGCCCTGCCGGGGCTGTGGCCCGTCGTCGTGGTCGCGGTGCTGGTGGCGACGAACCTGCCCGGGTACCTGCTGGCCAGAGCGGATGCCGCCGTGGTGACCGGCCACGTCAACTCCCTGGTGTGGTCCGCGCTGATCGCCTGGGTCTTCTGGCGCTACCTGTGCCGGCAGGGCTGCCAGCTCGACGAGGCCACCGAGCGGGCGGTGACGGCGGAGGCCCACAAGGCACGCTACGCCGAGCGGCTTGAGCACCACCGCGCCCTGCACGACACCGTCCTCGCCACGCTGACCGCGCTCGCCGGCGGCGGGATCGACGGTAACGACCCGCGGGTGCGGGCGCGTTGCGCACAGGACGCGGCGTTTCTGCGGCGATTAGTCGAGCAGACGTCCGGCAGCGAGCCCCGGCGGGAGATCGGAGCGGCGCTGGAGGACGCGATCCGGTCGGCGGAGAGCCTGGGGATGCGGGTGACCGCGCGGTTCCACGACCTGCCCGCCGTACCGCCGAAGGCGGCCGGGGCGGTGGGCGACGCGGTGCGGGAAGCGCTCAACAACGTGCACCGGCACGCCGGTACGGGGCACGCCTACGTGACGGCCGCCGGACAGCCGGACGGCGGCGACGGCGTGACGGTGACGGTGGTCGACCGGGGCTCCGGGTTCGACCCCGAGCGGCACGTGCCCGGGCTGGGGCTGCGGAGTTCGGTGCACGGCCGGATGGCGGAGGCCGGTGGCGCCGCGCTGGTGGAGGGTGCCCCGGACGAGGGCGTACGAGTGGAGCTGCGATGGCCGCGGTGATCAGCGTGGCGGTGGTCGACGACGACCGGATGCTGCTCGACGGGATGGCCTCCTGGCTGGGCGGCGTGCCCGGGATACGGCTGGTCGCCGTCTCCACCACGGTGGACGGGCTGCTCGCCGCCGCGCCGGCCCCGCGGGACGGCGCCGGCGCGGCCGCTCCGTGCGACGTCGTGCTGCTGGACCTGCGGCTGCGGGACGGGTCGCTCCCGAGAGACAACATCCGGCGGCTGCTCGGGGCCGGGAGCAGGGTTCTGGTGATCAGCACGGTGCCGGACAGGGCCCGGGTCGTGGAGGCGCTGCGGGCCGGCGCGGACGGCTATCTGACCAAGGACAACGACCTCTCGACGCTGGTCGCGGCCGTCGAGGACATCGCCGCCGGCCGCGGCGCCCACTCCCCGGAGCTGGCCTTCGCCTGGGCCCACGACACCGGCCCGGAGCGGCCCCGCCTGTCTCCGCGGGAGGAGCAGATCCTGCTCGACTACGCCTCGGGGATGACGCTGCATTCGGCCGCGCGGCGCGCCGGGATCTCCGCCGCCACGGCCAAGGACTACCTGGACCGGGTCAAGACCAAGTACCGGCAGGCCGGGCGGCCCGCCCACACCAAGATCGAGCTGGCCCGCCGGGCCCGGGAGGACGGTCTCGACGTGTACTGAGGCGTGTCGCGCCCCGTGCCGCGCACGCCCCCGCCCCACCACCGTGACCGCGGGTCCGGCCCGCCGCAAGCCCCCCAAACGGACGGCTACAGCGGGCCGGAGCCCGGCCCGTACAGTCGAGCCCGCCGCGATGCGGCCGGGCTCATGCCGCCGTACGGTCAGGAGGAGCGCACCCATGAAGAAGCCATGCGGATGCACTGTCGCCCCGGACGCCCACGCCCGCTCGCGCGGCCTGCGCGGCTTACGCGCCCGCCACGGCTTACACGACCTGCTGCGCGACCCGCGCGACGGGCACGGCCGCACGGCCGATGACCGGCACGGCCACGCCGGCGGCCCGCCGGCCCGCCCACCCTCCCCCGCTCCCTCGCACCCGGCGTTCCAGCGCACCTCAGCGGCCTGTTGAGCCCGGTCACCGCCCGCTTCCGCAGACGGGCGACCGCTCCGGCCCCCGCGGCCGAAGGGGACTTCCGCCGCTTCTGGTGGGCCGGCACGACCGACGCCCTCGGCACCCAGACCTCCGGCCTGGCCCTTCCGCTGCTGCTGCTCGCCCTCGGCAGCTCACCCGCCGTCGTCGGCATGGTGGCCGGTGTGTCGGCCGGATGCGGCATGCTCACGGGCCCGTTCGCCGCCGTCCTCGCCGACCGCGGCGCCCGCAAGGCGGTGATGGTGTCCGCCGCGCTGGTCGCCGCCGGAGCCGTGGCCTTCGTCGCCGTCAGCACGCTGCTCGGGGACCCGCCGCTGTGGCAGCTCTTCGCCGCGGTGGTCGTGGAGCGCACCGCGACGTCCTGCCAGTCCGCCGCCGCGGCCGGCACGGTGGCCGTCCTCGTGCCGGAGTCCCGCTACCCCTGGGCCGTCTCCCGTATCCAGGCCGGTGAGCAGGCCGGGCTTGTGGCGGGCCCGGTCCTCGGCGGTGTGCTCTTCCAACTCGGCCGCTGGCTGCCGTTCCTCGCCGACGCCGTCTCGTACGTGGTCTCCGCGCTCTGCGTGGCGTCGATGCGCTCGGATCTCCTGCCGCGCCGCGGCGGCGCGGCGGAGCCCGGCCGCCCGTCGCCCGCCGGCGGCGGGTTCGCCGCCGCCGGC
>NZ_BAAAPF010000052.1:0-28910 GCF_039531005.1 Streptomyces synnematoformans | reverse complement strand
CACGCCGCCATGCGCCCCGCCCCCGCCCCGGCCGTCCCCCCCCGCCCCGCATCGGAGTCCCCGCTGTGACCCCCGCCCCGCCGCCGCCCCCGGCCCCGCCGCCCCCGCAGCGGCAGCCGCGGCCCGGTCGACCGCCCGGGCGGCCGCCGCGCCCCGCGGACGACCGGCCGGGCGCCCACCGCGCGCCCCGGTCCCGCATCCGGCAGGCATTCGCGGACGCCGGGGTCACCGGCCGGCTACACGCCCGCGACATCGACACCGGCGCCGACCTCGCCGTGGCCGCCGACACCCCGGTCAGCACGGCCAGCGTGCACAAGGTCTGCCTCCTCGCCACCCTCTACCGCGAGGCCGAACACGGCCGCGTCGACCTCGCCGCCCCCGTCGACATCCCCGCCGCCGGCCGCACCCCGGGGCCGACCGGGCTGGGCGCCATGCGCGACGCCGCCCGGCTGTCGCTGCGCGACCTGGCCGTGCTCGCGGTCTCCGTCAGCGACAACACGGCCGCCGACGTGCTGTGGGACACCGTCGGCATCGACGCCGTCAACCGCACCATGGCCGGCCTCGGGCTGACCCGCACCACCGCCGTGCAGAAGGTACGCGACCTCTACGCCGCGCTCGCCGAGGACGCCGGCGACGGCGGCGCCGCCGCGCTCCTCGACCCCGCCCGCGTCGCCCGCCTCCGCGCCCTCGACCCGGCCCGCACCAACCGCTCCACCCCGCGCGAACTCACCGCCCTCCTCGCCGCCGTCTGGCGCGACGAGGTGTGCACCGGCGCGTACGCCGCCGACCTGCGCCGCACGCTGGGCACCCAGACCTGGGGCCACCGGCTGGCGTCCGGCTTCCCCTTCGACGACGTGCGGGTCAGCGGCAAGACCGGCACCCTGCCGACGCTGCGCCACGAGATCGGCGTCGTGGAGTACCCGGACGGCGGCCGCTACGCGGTCGCCGTCTGCACCCGCGCCGCCGCGACGGCCGTCACCCTCCCGGCGGCCGACGCGGTCATCGGCACCGCGGCCCGCCTGGCCGTGGACGCCCTGCGCGCCCCGTGACCGCTCAACCCGCCAGCTGCGCCGGCGCCTCGACGGCGATGCGCTCGAAGACCCGCTCGTCGGCGGCGAAGACGGAGTCCGGGACGGGCCAGTGCAGCACGATCTCGGTGAAGCCGAGGGCGGCGTGCCTGCCGGCGAAGTCGACGAAGGCGTCGAGGGAGTCCAGCGGCCGGTCCGGGGTGAAGCCGGCGAGCAGCACCTTCTCCATCGCCGCGGTGTCCCGGCCCACCGCGGCCCCCGCCTCGGCGAGGCGGTCGACCTGGGTGCGGACGGCCGCCAGCGAGTCGGCGGCGGTGCCGGTCGCGGAGGTCCGGGGGTCGCCGGTCGTCACCCACGCCTGGCCGTAGCGCGCGGCCAGCCGCATCCCGCGCGGCCCGGTGGCGGCCACGGCGAACGGCAGCCGCGGGCGCTGCACGCACCCGGGGATCGTCCGCACCTCGTGCGCCGCGTAGTACGTGCCCGCGTACGACGTCGTGTCCTGCGTCAGCAGGGTGTCCAGCAGCGGCACGAACTCCCCGAACCGCTCCGTCCGCTCCCGCACCGGCCACGGCTGCTGCCCCAGCGCGGTCGCGTCGAACCCGGAACCGCCCGCGCCGATCCCCAGCGTCATCCGCCCGCCGGACACGTCGTCCAGCGTGATCAGCTCCTTGGCCAGCGTGACCGGGTGCCGGAAGTTGGGCGAGGTGACGAGCGTGCCGAGGCGGAGCCGGTCGGTCGCGGCGGCAGCGGCGGTCAGGGTCGGCAGGGCGCCGAACCAGGGGCCGTCGCGGAACGTGCGCCAGGAGAGGTGGTCGTAGGTGTACGCGGTGGAGAAGCCCAGCTCCTCCGCCCGCTGCCATCGTGCACGGCCGCCGGAGTGCCACCGCAGGATCGGCAGGATCAGGGTGCTCAGTCGCATACCGCGACCCTACGGCCCGCGTTGCGGGGGCGCAGGGGCGCGGTGGCGGGGGTGCCGGGCGCGGTGGCGGGGGTGCCGGGCGCGGTGCCGGGGGTCGGTGACCGGTGGTGCGGGAACCTCCCGCCGGGGCGGGTGCGTCTGTTGCGGCATGGGTGGCGAAGGGGCGCGGGTGCGGGACGTCGGAGCGGGCGGGTGTCTGCTAGCGCTGCTCGGGGCGGCGGCCGCGCCGGTCGCGTGGGCGCCGCGGGCGGCGGTCAGCGTCGACGGCGGGTTCGAGGGCCACGCCCGCGACCTGAGCGTGCTCTACGTCGACCTGCCGCTCGTCGTCCTCGGCGGGGCCCTGCTGCCGCTGGGCGTCTGGGTGCTGGGGCTGCGGTGGGTGCGGCGGCCCTGGGTGGTGGCGCTCGCGGCCGTCGCGGCGCTGGGGCTGGGGGTGTGGGGGCTCACCGAGTGGTGGTCGCCGCGCCGGCCGCCCGACCCCGGGTACGGGTCGGGGATCTGACCGCCCGTCCCCCCGGGGGCGGGCGGCGGGGTCAGGCGAGGACGCCCGTGAGGGGGTCGTAGCGCAGGACCGTGACGTCGCTGTCCGCGGGGTGGCGCAGGCCCCGGGTGCGGACGGTCATGACGCCGACGCGGTAGTGGTCCTCGGTCGCGACGCGCAGCCAGGGGCGGCCGGCGCGCTCGACCGTGACCTCCTCGGCCAGCGTGCCGTCGCGGCCCGCCGCGATGGCGTACGCGGGGCCGGCGGGCGGGGCGATGTCGAGGCCGCCGTCCTCGCGGATGGTCATGGTCGCGACGAGTTCGCCGCGGCCGTCGTTGGCGTCGCCGGCGAAGTCGTAGAGGCGGGCCGGGTCGCCGACGTAGTGGCGCAGGCGGCCGAGGCCGGTGACGTCCATGCCGTTGTAGAAGTTGCGGGCGTCGGCGTCGAGCCAGAAGTGGGTGTTGTGGGTGGGCGAGCCGAAGTCGGGGCCGGAGTTGTACGAGATGTGCCAGTGGGGCGGGTTGTCGGCGTGCAGGGTGTTGTTCGTCTCGAAGCCGGCGACGAACCAGCGGTGCCCCTTGCCCGCCGCGGTGGCCTTCAGGCCGGAGTCGACGAGGATGCGGTGCGCGGCGACGAGCTGGTGGAGCTGCGAACGGGCCTCGGTCGCGGGCCACGCGACGGTCGTCCAGGGGCCGGCGACGCGGTCCGGGTCGTTGTGGTCGAGCTTGTAGTACATGCCCGGCGAGACGTCGGGGTGGCTCCAGATCTGCAGGGTGGGCTGGTTGGCGTCGGCGGAGGGCCGGGTGACGGGGAGGGTGAAGGCGAAGCGGTGGCGGTCGGCGCGGTCGCGTCTGAGACGCAGCCGGGTGTCCATGTGCACGACGGCGGCGACCGGCACGCCGGGCCAGCGGACGGAGACCTCGATGCCGCCGGGGGCGGCGGGGCCGCGGACGAAGGAGTAGTACTCGGCGCGGCTGGCGACGTGGTAGCGGTCGCCGGGCAGGAACTCGTAGCCGTCGGGGAGCGTCACCTCGGGCACCGCCGGGTCGCCGGGGCGGAGGCGTACGAGGCGGAAGGCGGCGTACGCGACGGGGGCGCCGGCGGCGTCGGGTGCGTCGGCGGCGGGGTCGGGGTCGGCGGAGGCGGGGTCGGCGGAGGCGGGGTCGGACAGCGCCAGGGTGAGGCCGGCGGCGGACGCCCCGGTGACCAGGGCGCGACGGCTCAGCGTGCTCATGCGGGATCCCTCTCGGTCGGATGCGCGACGCGGGCCAGCCTGCCGTGTCCGGTGGCCCGCAGACTTTCTGTCCCGCAACGGGCGGTTGAACCCGGGCGGCCTCCCGCGGAACCGGCTACGCGCCGGGCTCGGTGTCCGGGCCGAGGTCAGGGCCGAGGTCAGGGCCGAGGTCAGGGCCGAGGTCGGGGTCGGGGTCTCCGTCCACGTACCGCAGCACTCCCCACATCGCGTCCTCGCCCACGTCCCGCGGCGAGTGGCCGCGGCAGGCGTCGAGTTCCTTGCGTACGGCGTCCGCGTCGATCCCCGAGCCGATCAGCACCAGCCGGGTGGCCCGCTCCTCGCCGCGGCCCCAGCGGGTGGGACGGAAGCGCAGGAAGCGGCCGACCGCGTGCAGCCCGTACTTCTGCGGGTGGCCGGGGACGCCGAAGTGGACGAAGCCCTTGACGCGGTAGAGGCCGGCGGGGCGGGTGTCGAGGAAGTCCAGCAGGCGACGCGGGCTGACGGGCTGGTCGGTGGTGAACTCGACGCTCTCGTACGCGGCGTGGAGGTGCGCGCTGTGGTCGTCGCCGCTGCCGTGGGTGTCGGGGTCCGCGGTGTCGGGGTCAGGGGTGTCGAGGTCGGCGAAGGACAGCTGGCGGTGGCGGGGCGCCGCGGACGCGCCGGGGCCGTCGTCGCCGCCCCTCGGGTCGAAGAACAGCTCCGGGTCCACCCGCCCGTACGCCGTCGCCACCACGGGCGTGCCGGGGCTCAGCTCCCCGATCGCCTCCCGGACGCGGCGTCGTTCGCCGTCGTCGATGCGGTCGGTCTTGTTGAGCACGACGAGGTCGGCGACGGCGAGATGGCGCTCGATCTCGGGGTGCCGCTCGCGGGTGGCGGCGAACTCGGCGCCGTCCACGACCTCGACCAGCCCTCCGTACCCGATGCGGTCGTTCTCGCTGGCCAGCACCATGCGGATGAGTTCCTGCGGCTCGGCGAGGCCGCTGGCCTCGACGACGATGACGTCGATCCGGCCGGTGCCGGCGAGCCGGTCGAGGTAGGCGTCCAGCTCGGCGGTGTCGACGGCGCAGCACAGGCAGCCGTTGCCGAAGGAGACCATCGAGTCGACCTGGCCGGCGACGGCCATGGCGTCGATCTCGATGCTGCCGAAGTCGTTGACGACGGCGCCGATCCGGCTGCCGCCGCTGTTGCGCAGCAGCCGGTTGAGGAGGGTGGTCTTGCCGGAGCCCAGAAACCCCGCGAGTACGACGACGGGGATCCGTCCGCTGCCCACCGGCCACCCTCCCCGGCACCGTCCGTTCTGCCGGCGTCCAGCGTAGCGGCCGGGACCGTCAGCCGTAGCGCTCGATACGGGCCTGGGCGGGCGGGTACGGCGACTGCGCGGTGGTGCCCGCCGACCAGAAGCCGGCCGTGCCCGGTATGCGGGCGAGCGCGGACATCAGCGGGGTCACGCCGTCCGTACCGGCCGGGCCGCGCTCGCTGGTCCAGGCGGTGCCGTTCCAGCGGAGGTAGTGGGCGCTGCCGGGGTCCCGGTAGTCCCAGCCGGCGATGACGGCGGGCTGCCCGGCGGCGTCGGGCGCGATGGCACCGAGGGAGCCGACGGTGAAGGGGGCGGCGACGTCGCTCCACGCCGTGCCGTCGTAGTGGCGCAGGACAACGGCAGGCGGCTTGCCGGGCGGGCCGCCGGCGCCGTGGTCGTGGCCGGTGAGCCAGATGTCGTCGGGGGCGACGGGAAGCAGGTCGGTGACGGAGAGGCGCAGGCCGAAGAGTTCGGGCAGGACGTGCCAGGAACGGTCGTAGCGGGCCACGACGAGCCCGCCGGAGACCCAGGTGGCACCGTCGGCGTCGACGTGGACGTTCCACAGGCTGGGAGAGGTGCCGTCGGCCGTCGGCAGTCCGGGCGACCAGTCCCAGCGGGTGCCCGCGGGGTCGCCGGAGGCCAGCACCCGGGAGGCGCCGGCGCGGGCCCCGGAGATCCGGAGGGTGCCGTCGGGGGCGACGGCGACGGCCCACAGCTCGGTGCCGTCCTCGCCGCGGCCGGGGAAGTCGTGTTCGCGCCAGGTGTCGCCGTTCCAGGCGAGGAGGTGGTCGCCGCCCGCGCGGTCATAGGCGACGGCCCAGGCCGCGACCTCGACCGCGGGGTCGGAGGGGAGGTAGGGGACGGCGGCGACGCTGCGGATGCTGCCGCTGAACGCGAGGTGCGAGACGTCGGTGTGCTGCCAGGCGGAGCCGTCCCAGGTACGGGCGAGGGGGCGGCCCGCGGTGGAGCCGCTGCGGGCCTCCTCGCCCACGGCCCAGGCGAGGCCGGGCCCGGGTCCGGCGGCGATCGCGTGGAGCAGGGCGGCGGGTTCACCCGCCGGTACGGGCACCTCCCGCCAGAAGCCGGCGGAGGGCAGGGTGGGCTCGGCCTGCCGGCCGGTCGCGGCGGCGCCGTGGCCGGCGGCGGTGAGTCCGACCCCGGTGGCGGCGGTCGTGACGGCTAATCCGCTGACAAAGCTGCGTCTGCGCATGTGTGTTCTCCTCCCCTGGACAGGCTGCTCGCCCAGGGTGAGTCGTGGGTATCGAGGGGTCAACCCTGCCTTCGCCCGGGCCCTCGGATCACCGCGGACCGGCCGGGCCGGCCGGACTGACCGGACCGGCCGGGCCGGTCTCCCTGCCGCCGCCGGTCGCCAGGGTGTCCATGCGGCGCTTGTGGACCTCCCGTTCCGTCGCCGAGGTGACGAACTCCGCCGTCGCCGCCGGGCCCACCAGGTCGCGTACCGCCGCCACCGTGGCCGCCGGCAGGCTCACCGGGACCGCCGCCGGGGCGGCGGCCGGCGGCTGGGGCGGGCCGGTGAGGTGCTCGTGGAGCTGGCGCGTGGCCAGGGTGCGCATCGCCCGGGCCAGCTCCGCGTCCATCGTCTGCTGCGCCAGCGGCCGCAGCCGGCGCACCAGCCCGGCGGCCTCGGTCGCCTCCGCGTCCGACGGAGGGTGGTCGAGGTAGCGCTGGAAGACGTACTCGGCGGTGAAGTCGAGCAGTCCGGCGGCTATCTCCTCCACCCGCAGCCGCAGCTGGCGCAGCTGGCCGGTGATGGCGGCGAACGGGACGCCCGCGGCGTGCAGTTCCGCGGCGACCGTGAGCTGTTGGGGGCTGGGTACGAGGAACAGGTCGGGCTCGCCCGGCACCCGCTCCAGCACACCCAGCTCGACGGCCTCCTCGACCGCGGACTCGTCCGCCGCCCCGCCGAACAGCTCCGCCAGCTCCGCCCGGGTCAGCTGCCCGGACTCCTCGTCGCTCCACGGCCCCTGCACCTCGGCGACCAGGCCCAGCACACCGCCGAGCCCGCGGCCCGCGTCCCACGCCTCCAGCAGCTCCTTGATGGACGCCAGGGTGTAGCCGCGGTCGAGCAGGCCGGCGATCTGGCGCAGCCGGGCGAGGTGTTCGTCGCCGTAGACGTTGGTCCGGCCGCGCCGCTCCGGCCGGGGCAGCAGCCCGCGGTCGGCGTACGCGCGGATGTTGCGCACGGTCGTGCCGCTGGCGTGCGCCAGGTCCTCGATCCGGTACTCGCCGGCCGGCCGCTGCGCCCGCTCCCGCCGGTCGGACAGGGCCGCCCGGCGCGGTGCTATCGCGTGGCGTTCCGCGTACGGGCGGTGGGTTTCGGTGCTCACGATGGGGCTCCTGGAAGGCGGGGTGGCTCTGGTCGGGTTAAGGGCCGGTGGCGGGCTAGAGCTTCGGCTCCACCCTGGCTATCGCCCGCAGCGCGCGCGGCGCGAACCTGGCCAGCAGCCGCGCTCCCCGCGCCTCCGGCGTCACCGGCACCACCGCCTGGTTGCGCACGACCGCCCGCAGCACCGCGTCCGCGACCTTCTCCGCGGGGTAGTTCCGCTGTCCGTACCGGCGGTGGGCGCTCTTCCGGCGGCGCGCCTCCTCCTCATCGGAGACACCCGTAAACCGTGTGGTGGTGGTGATGTTGGTCTGTACGAAGCCGGGGCAGACGGCGGAGACCCCGATGCCCTGCCCGGCCAGCTCCGCGCGCAGGCATTCCGAGAGCATCAGCACCGCGGCCTTCGACGTCGAGTAGGCGGGGAGGGCGCGGGACGGCGCGTACGCGGCGGCCGAGGCGGTGTTGACGATGTGCCCGCCCTGGCCGCGCTCGGCCATCTGCCTGCCGAAGAGCCGGCAGCCATGGATGACGCCCCACAGGTTGACGTCGAGCACCCGGCGCCAGTCCGCCGCCGAGGTGTCGAGGAACGGGCCCGACACCCCGATCCCCGCGTTGTTCACCAGCACGTCCACCACCCCGTACGACGAGGCGACGCGCTCCGCGAACTTCTCCATCGCCTCCTCGTCCGCGACGTCCACGGCCTCCGCCCACGCCTCGGGCGCGCCGATCATCCGGCACAGCTCGGCGGTCGTGGCCGCGCCTTCGGCGTCGACGTCCGCCGCCACGATCCGCGCACCGGCCTCCGCGAAGGCGAAGGCCGTGGCCCGGCCGATGCCGCCGCCCGCGCCGGTGACCAGGACCAGCCGCCCGCCGAACCGGTCGGCGTACGGCCCGTCGGGAACCGTCTCCGCCACCGGCCTGCCGTCCTCGTGCGCCAGCACGAACTCGCCGATCCACTCGGCGAGCTGGTCGGGCCGGGTGCGCGGGACCCAGTGCCGGGCGTCGATGGTGCGCCGCAGCAGCCGCGGCACCCAGCGGTCGAGGTCGTCGTAGAGGCTCGGGGAGAGGAAGGCGTCGCCGACGGGGGTGACGAGCTGCACCGGGGCGTGCGCGTAGGCGTCGGGGCGTGGGTGGCGCAGCCGGGCCCGGACGTTGTCGCGGTAGAGCCAGGCGCCGTGCGCCGCGTCGTCGCCCAGGGTGGGTGTCGGGTAGCCGTCGGCGGGGACCTTCTCCAGCCGCCGCAGGATCGCCGGCCAGCGGGCGCCGAGCGGGCCGCGCCAGGCCAGCTCGGGCAGCACGGGGGTGTGCAGCAGGTACACATACCAGGACTTGGCGGTCTGGCCGAGCAGCTGGGCGGCCCGCCGCGGCGTGGGGCGGCGCAGCCGGGCGTTGATCCAGTGCCCGAAGTGGTCGAGGGAGGGGCCGGAGAGGGAGGTGAACGACGCGATGCGGCCCTCCGTGCGCGCCACCGTCGTGCACTCCCAGCCCTGCACCGAGCCCCAGTCGTGCCCGACGAGGTGCACCGGGCGCTCCGGGCTGACGGCGTCGGCGACGGCGAGGAAGTCGCCGGTGAGCTTCTCCAGCGTGAACCCGCCCCTCAGCGGGTCCGGCGCGGTGGACCGGCCGTGGCCGCGGACGTCGTACAGCACGACGTGGAAGCGCTCCGCCAGCCGGGACGCGACCTCGGACCACACCTCCTTGCTGTCCGGATAGCCGTGCAGCAGCACCACCGTCGGCTGCCCGGCGTCCCCCAGCTCCGCCACGCACAGCTCGACCCCCTCGGCGCGGACCCACCGCTCCCGTACGGTGGCGCCGCCGTCCGTCTCGTGTCCGTTCATGCCGCCCGCTCCCTCTCCTGCTCCCGGTCCGCCTCCGCCTCTGCCCACCGCCGCACGTGCGGCAGATCGTCGTCCAGCCAGAACGCGCTCTCCTGCGCGTCCCGCGAGTCCGTGACGACCAGCAGCTCCTCGAACTTCGCGCCCGTGCCCCGGAAGCCCAGATGCGGCTCCACCGCCCACAGCCCCGGCCGCGGCGGGTGCTGCGAGAACCGGTACGGGCTCCACAGCGGCGACCAGCCCTCGCGGTGCCCGCGCAGGGCGTCCTTCGCCAGCCCCTTCAGGCTCTGCGTGCCGAACCCGAAGACGTGCGGCGAGAAGCGCCGCTCCGGGACCCGGTCGACCTTGTGCGCGATGACGCCGAACGGATAGGCGCGGTGCCGGTTGTGATAGCCCTGCCGGACCATCAGCCGCTCGACGTCCTCGTAGATCTCCCGCAGCGGGCGGCGCTCGCGCACCTCGCGCAGGATCAGCTCGCGGTGCACCCGCAGGTCGCGCATCAGCCGGTCGTGCACGGGGTTGGGGCCGAGGCAGCCGGAATAGCCCACGTCGGCCGGATGCCCGCCGTGCACCGGCGCGAGGTCGAGGATGAACGGCATGCCCGGCGCCAGCTCCCGGTTCGTCGGGAAGAACTGCAGCGGCACCCGGAAGCCGGCGAACGCCGTCCGGTCGCCGAACCACGCGAAGGGCAGATGGAACCAGTCCCGCACCCCGCGTCCGCGCAGCCACTCCCGCTGCATCCGCGCGGCCTCCCGCTCCGTCACCCCCGGCCGGAGCTGCGCCGCCACCGCCTCCGCGCACTCGTACGCCAGCCGCTGCACACTTCTGAACCCCCGCAGCACCTCCGGGGACCCGGTGACCGTCATCAGTCCGCCCCTCCCGCTCCCGCCGCGCAACCCGGCATCGGTCAAACCCGCACCGCCCGGGCCGACTTCGCCGAAGCCGGCCCGGACAAAAGCTGACACCAATGACTGTGACATCGGCCCGTGGCTCCGTCAATGCCCGCAGTCGCCCTGTGGATACCCCCGGTAACCTCAGGGTTCCCGGCCCTTCCCCCTACGGGTCCGTCACCCCCCGGTCGTACCCGGCAACCATCGCCAGGGGGGACGCCGCCCGGCCCGGCGCCCCACTACCGTCTGCCACGTGACAGTCATCGCCACCGAGAACCTGAGCAAACGGTTTCCCCGGGTCACCGCGCTCGACGGGCTCACCCTCGACATCGGCCCCGGGGTCACGGGCCTCGTCGGCGCCAACGGCGCCGGCAAGTCCACGCTGATCAAGATCCTGCTCGGCCTGTCGCCCGCCTCCGAGGGCTCCGCCAGCGTGCTCGGCCTCGACGTGGCCGCCGGCAGCGCCACCGCCGCCGCCATCCGCGAGCGCGTCGGCTACATGCCGGAACACGACTGCCTGCCGCCCGACGTCTCCGCCACGGAGTTCGTCGTGCACATGGCGCGCATGTCCGGGCTGCCCGCCACCGCCGCCCGCGAACGCACCGCCGACACCCTGCGCCACGTCGGCCTGTACGAGGAGCGCTACCGCCCCATCGGCGGCTACTCCACCGGCATGAAGCAGCGCGTCAAGCTCGCCCAGGCCCTCGTGCACGACCCGCAGCTGGTCTTCCTCGACGAGCCGACCAACGGCCTCGACCCCGTCGGCCGCGACGACATGCTGGGCCTCATCCGGCGCGTACACACCGACTTCGGCATCTCCGTCCTCGTCACCTCGCACCTCCTCGGCGAGCTGGAACGAACCAGCGACCACGTCGTCGTCATCGACGGCGGCCGGCTGCTGCGCTCCAGCTCCACCAGCGACTTCACCCAGACCACCGCCACCCTCGCGGTCGAGGTGACCGACACCGACGCCCACCCCGACGGCACCGCCACCCTCCGCAAGACGCTCGCCGGCGCGGGCCTGGAGATCACCGCGGACGGGCGCCTGCTGTACGTCGACGCCGCGGACGAGGACACGTACGACGTCGTACGGGACGCGGTGGCCGGGCTCGGGCTCGGGCTGGTGCGCATGGAGCAGCGCCGCCACCGCATCGCGGAGATCTTCCGCGACGACGACACCCACCACCCGACGAACGCCGCGAGCGGCGACACCGCGAGCACCACCGCGGCCGACCCCGCAGGAAGCCCTCATGCCCACTGACGCGCCCGCCACCGGCGACCCCGGCCCCGCCCCCGGCACCAGCCCCGGCACCGACCCCGCCACCGGCGCACCCGCCGCCGCCACCGACGTCATCCACGACATTGGCTACCGCCACTACGACGGCCCCCGCCTCGGCCGCGGCTACGCCCGCCGCTCGCTGTTCACCCAGTCGCTGCGCGCCGCGTACGGCCTCGGCCGCTCCGCCAAGTCCAAGGTGCCGCCCGCGCTCCTCTTCGGCATCATGAGCCTGGTCGCGCTCATCATCGTCGCGGTCGCCGTCGGCACCAACCTGGACGAACTCCCGCTGGAGTACACCGACTACGCGATCTTCCTCCAGCCGGTCATCTTCCTCTTCATCGCCGCCCAGGCGCCCGTGGCCGTCTCCCGCGACCTGCGGTTCCGGACCGTCCCGCTGTACTTCTCCCGCCCCGTCGAGCGCGTCGACTACGTCCTCGCCAAGTACGCCGCGATGGCCTCCGCGCTCTTCATCCTCACCGCCACCCCCCTGCTGATCCTCTACGTCGGCGCGCTGCTGGCGAAGCTGGACTTCACCGACCAGACCAAGGGCGTCGCCCAGGCGCTCGTCTCCGTCGCCCTGCTGTCGCTGCTCTTCGCCGGCATCGGGCTGGCCATCGCCGCCCTCACCCCGCGCCGCGGCTTCGGCGTCGCCGCCGTCATCGCCGCGTTCACCGTGCCGTTCGGCGCCGTGGGCGCGCTGCAGGGCATCGCCTGGGAGCAGGACAACCTCGACGCCATCGGCTGGTTCGCGCTCTTCTCGCCCGTCGGCCTCATCGACAACGTCCAGTCGACGTTCCTCGGCGCGACCCCCGCCAGCGCCGCCCCCGAACCCGTCGACCCGTCCACCGCGGCCGGGACGGCCGCACTGCTGATCGCCCTCGCCGTCATCGCCGGCTGCTACCTGTTCCTGCTGCGCCGCTACCGAAAGGCCGGACTGTGACCACCATCCGGATCGACAGCGTCTCCCGCTGGTTCGGCAACGTCGTCGCCGTCAACGACGTGACCATGGCCATCGGCCCGGGCGTCACCGGCCTCCTCGGCCCCAACGGCGCCGGCAAGTCGACCCTCATCAACATGATGGCCGGCTTCCTCGCCCCCTCCACCGGCGCGGTCACCCTCGACGGCGTCCGCATCTGGCGCAACGAGCAGGTCTACAAGCACATCGGGCTCGTCCCCGAGCGCGAGGCGATGTACGACTTCCTCACCGGCCGCGAGTTCGTCCGCGCCAACGCCGAGCTGCACGGCCTGGGCAGAGCCGCCGCCCAGAAGGCGCTGGCCACGGTCGAGATGGAGTACGCGCAGAACCGCCGGATCGGCACGTACAGCAAGGGCATGCGGCAGCGCGTGAAGATGGCCTCCGCGCTCGTCCACGAGCCCGACGTGCTGCTCCTCGACGAGCCGTTCAACGGCATGGACCCGCGCCAGCGCATGCACCTCATGGATCTCCTGAGGAGTATGGGCGCCGCGGGCCGCACCGTGCTGTTCTCCTCGCACATCCTGGAGGAGGTCGAGCAGCTTGCCGCGCACATCGAGGTGGTCGTCGCCGGCCGGCACGCCGCCTCCGGCGACTTCCGCAAGATCCGCCGGCTGATGACCGACCGCCCGCACCACTACGCCGTACGCTCCAGCGACGACCGCGCGCTCGCCTCCGCGCTCATCGCCGACCCGTCCACCGCCGGGCTCGAACTCGACCAGCGCGACGGCATACTGCACGTCCAGGCCGTCGACTTCGCCCGCTTCACCGCCTTGCTGCCGCGCGTCGCCAGGGACCACGGCATCCGCCTCTACGAGGTCTCGCCGTCCGACGAGTCCCTGGAATCCGTCTTCTCGTACCTGGTCGCGGCCTGAGAAGGAGCGAAGAACGCGATGCTGTACCACCCCACCGTCGCCCGGCTCACCCAGCGGGCCGTACTCGGCCGCCGCCGGGCCCTCATCCTGCTCCTGCTGCCCGCGCTGCTCATCGTCATCGCCATCGTCGTACGCGCCCTCGTCGGCGCCGACGACGAGGTCACCGCCGGCGTCCTCGGCGGCTTCGCGCTGGCGACCATGGTGCCGCTGATCGGCGTCATCGCCGGCACGGGCGCCATCGGCCCGGAGATCGACGACAGTTCGATCGTCTACCTGCTCGCGAAGCCCGTGCCGCGGCCGACGATCATCCTCACCAAGCTGACCGTCGCCATCGGCATCACCGCCGCCTTCTCCGCCGTCCCCACGCTGATCGCCGGGTTCATCCTCGGCGGCAACGGCAGCCGCCTGGCCGTCGCGTACGCCCTCGCCGCCGCGGTCGGGTCCGTGGCGTACGCCGCCTTCTTCCTGATGCTCGGCACGATCTCGCGGCACGCGGTCGTCTTCGGACTGGTCTATGCGCTGGTGTGGGAGGCGCTGCTCGGCAGCCTCGTCGAGGGCGTGCAGACGCTGAGCATCCAGCAGTGGTCGCTGGCGGTGGGCGAGAGGATCGGCCAGGGCGGACACCTCGTGTCCGAGGTGGCGCTGCCGGTGGCGACGGTGCTGCTGGCCGTGGTCACCGTGGGCACGACCTGGTTCGCCGCCCAGCGGCTGCGGTCGCTGACGCTGGCGGGCGAGGAGTAGAAGCGCGCGGCAACGCGCCCCGGCGCACCACCCGCGCACCACTGGCGCACTACCGGCGCCCGCGAATACCTGACGGCGGGCCGCGAACGAGGAAGGATGGCCGACATGACACTGCCTGCCCTCCCCGAGGAGACCTTCCAGCGCGTACTCTGCGTCGTCGCGCACCCCGACGACATGGAGTACGGCACGTCCGCGGCCGTCGCCCGCTGGACCGCGCGCGGCATCGAGGTCGGCTACCTCCTGCTCACCCGCGGCGAGGCCGGCATGCCGAACCCGCCCGAGGAGACGGCCCGCCTGCGCGTCGCCGAGCAGCGGGCCGCCTGCGCCGTCGTCGGCGTCGAGCACCTGACCGTCCTCGAACACCCCGACGGCGTCCTCGTCTACGGCCTCGACCTGCGCCGGGACATCTGCCGGGAGATCCGCCGGTTCAAGCCCGACGTCGTCCTCGGCACGGGGTACGAGGTCGAGGCCCCGTACGGCTTCGACCAGGCCGACCACCGCGCGGCCGGGCTCGCCACACTCGACGCGGTCCGCGACGCCGGCAACCGCTGGGTCTTCCCGGAACAGGTCGACGACGAGGGCCTCGAACCGCACTCCGCACGCTGGCTCCTCCACCCCGCGATCACCGACTCCGGCGCAACCCACGGCGTCGAGGTCACCGGCGAGCCCCTGCGCCGCGGCGTCGCCTCCCTGGAGGCACACGCCGCCTACCTGGCCGCGCTCCCGGACCACCCGGTCCCGAAGGACTTCATCCCGCAGTTCACCGCGATGGCCGGCAAGGCCGCGGGCGTCGAACACGCCGTCCTGTTCCGCGCCCACGACCTGCAGGCGCCACCGGACCTCTTCCCCGAGTCCGACGAGGACTGACCCGGGATCACCGGCGGGGCGACCAGTCCCCGTGGCCGGGGGCTACCAGTGCGCGGGGCGGGCGAGGGCCGGCGGCAGTGTGGCGGCGGTGTCGCCCCTGGCCGCGTTGAGCTGGGCCTGGGTGAGGAAGATGCTGCCGGTGAGGTCGGCGCCGCTCAGGTCGGCGTCACGCAGGTCGGCACCGATCAGATCGGCCGATCTCAGGTCGGCGCCCTTGAGGTCGGCGGCGATGAGGCAGGCGCCGCGGAGGTCGGCGCCCCGCAGGCGGGCGCCGCGGAGATCGGCCCCGACGAGGTCGGCTCCCCTGCGGTCCTTCTTGCGGCCCGGGACCGTGGCCCGCACCAGTTCGCTCGTGCGCAGCAGCAGGGCGTTGACGTCGCCCCGGTGCGCGGCCACATCCAGCTCCGTCAGCTCCCGGGCGCTGCCGCCGGTGAGGCGTTCGGTCTTCGCCAGCGCGCGGCGCAGCTCGCCGCGGACGGGGCGGGCCGGCGGCAGTGCCAGTGCTTCGGTCAGGTACCAGAGCAGCTCATGGAGCTGCCGCATGACGGGGAACACGTCGAACATCTGCCGGGCAGTGTGCGGAGCCTGCCGCCAGTCCCGCCCGCCGAAGGTGACCTGGGAGACCTGCTGGCCCGCGCCGAAGCAGTCGAAGACGGTGCAGCCCGAGTACCCGCGCTGGCGCAGCTGTGCGTGGATGCCGCAGCGGAAGTCCGTCTGCAGGTTCGGGCAGGGCCGGCCGCCGTCCTTGTCGATCGCGAAGTCCGCCGAGGCCGCGAAGGGCAACGCGACACAGCACAGCCCGAAGCAGCTGCCGCAGTCGGCTTGCAGACCGGGCCCGGCGGCGTCGGGAAACGGGCGTTCGTGCTTCTGGGACAACGTGGGTGAACTCCTGCCGTGGACCCGTCTGATCCTGCCGGATCAGCGGGGAAGGGGGCCGGTGTAGGCCTCGCGGGCCTTCTCGACCTCTGACATGTGGGCCGCGGACCACTCGCCGAGCGCGGCGAACACCGAGCCGAGACTGCGTCCGAGGTCAGTGATCTCATACTCCACCCGCGGCGGCACCTCGGCGTGATAGGTCCGCGCGACCAGGCCGTCACGTTCGAGCTGGCGCAGCCGCTGCGTCAACACCTTCGGCGTGATCCCGCCGAGGCGCCGCTGCAGCTCGACGAAGCGCTGGGTCCCGCACTCGTGCAGCGCCCACAGGATCGGCGTCGTCCACCGACTGAAAACCATGTCGACGACCGGCCCGATCGGACACGCCTCCACCGGATCCGTGTCCGCTTCGGGCCGCCACGTCTTCGCCATGGCCCAATACTATCCATGGGGAACCCACTATCAGCACACTCGTACTGTCCTCGGCATGATCACTGTGACCGGAGCCACCGGAAACGTAGGCCGACCACTCACCCATGCTCTCCGCCGAGCCGGACACACCGTCACAGCCGTGTCGCGGGGCCGGTCCAGCCCCCTTCCGGCCGGCCACGGAGTCCGTCCCGTCGTCGCCGACCTGGCCGACCCCGCAACCCTGCGGCCGGCGCTGGAAGGCGCCGACGCCCTCTTCCTCCTCGTCTCCGGCGCAGGTGCGCACGTCGACGGACCGCGGGTGCTCGCGAACGCCGGGGAGGCCGGAGTACGGCGCGTCGTCCTGCTCTCCTCACAGGCCGTATCGACCCGGCCAGGCTCGGTCTCGCACGCTCCGCTGGCCGCCTTGGAGGAGGCGGTGCGGAACTCGGGCCTCGAATGGACGATCCTGCGTCCCGGCGGCTTCCACAGCAATGCCGCCGCGTGGGCGCCGGGCATCCGGTCGGGGAAGACGGTCTTCGCGCCCTTCGGTGACGTGGGGCTGCCCAGCGTCGATCCCCGCGACATCGCCGAGGTCGCCGCGGCCTGCCTCGTCGAGGGACGGCACTCGGGCCGGACCTACACGCTGACCGGCCCGGCCGCCACCACCCCGAGGGAGCGCGTCGAGGCGATCGCCGGTGCCCTCGGGGCCCCGTTGTCGTACGTGGAGGTAACCCGTGACCAGGCACGCGAGCAGATGCTCCAGATGATGCCCGAGCCGGTCGCCGAGGGCACGCTGTCCATCCTGGCCGAACCAACGCCGGAGGAGGTGGCCGTCAGCCCGGACGTCGAGAGGGTCCTCGGGCGGGCGCCGTTGTCGTTCCGGGACTGGGCCGAGCAGCATGCGGACCTGTTCCGGTGAGATCGTGGCCGATGACCCGGACTGTGCACTCAACGACGAGGGAGAACGGCATGGAGCCGTCAGAACTCCGCCGAGCGGTGGCGGCGGGCCGGGCAACCGCTTCGGAGCTGGGACTTCAGGTCGAGGACGCCGTCGTCATCCACAACTCGGACCGCGTCGCGCTGCGCCTGGCCCCGTGCGATGTGCTCGCCCGGGTCGCACCCTCCGGGCACCTGGCCGGTTCCGAGTTCGAGGTGGAGGTTGCTCACCGTCTCGCCGGCGTCGACGCACCGGTGGCCGAACTCGATCCCCGCGTCGAGCCCCGGGTCTATGCGCGCGACACCTTCGCCATCTCGCTCTGGACCTACTACGAACCCGTGGGATCAGAGATCGCGCCGACCGACTACGCGGACGTGCTCACGCGGCACCATGCCGCCCTGCGCCGGACGGATCTGGACGCACCGCATGTCACCGACCGGATCGCCGCGGCGCTGAGCGAGGTGAACGACCGGGAACGATCCCCCGAGCTGCCCGATGCTGACCGGGACCTCCTCAGCACCACACTCGGCGGGCTGAGCGCCACGATCAGCGGCGACGAAACCGCCGACCAGCTGCTGCACGGCGAGCCGCATCCGGGCAACCTCCTCAACACGAGGCGAGGGCCGCTCCTCGTGGACCTCGCCACGTGCTGCCGCGGGCCGATCGAGTTCGACCTCGCCCATGCCCCCGAAGCAGTGGGAGAGCACTATGCCGGGGCTGACCTCGGCCTGGTCCAGCGCTGCCGCGCCCTGAACTGGGCGATGTTCTCGGCCTGGCGCTGGCGCCGGGACGACCAGATGCCGGACCGGGGCCACTGGCGGGCGGAGGGACTCAACCGGGTTCGCGCTGCCCTCGATCACCACGCACCGGGCTGAACGGGCCGCCGGGTCCCGATCCGCAGCCCCGCCCAAGTCACGGCGCGCGGGCCGCGATCTGCCGGCGGGCGGTGCTCCAGACCTTCTCGAAGTCGTCGGCGGTCAGCTGCTCGGGGTGGTGGCCCTCCCACTCCGGAACGGGCAGCTCCGCGGTCAGGCCGTCTCCCCGGCCACGGACGCCTCCTAGCCCAGCCACACCAGCAACGCGTCCCCGTCCCGCGCCGCCACCTGGAAGAACGCGACGAGTGCTTCGTAGTGGTCTCGCACGTAGTCGAACGACTCACCGCGCTCCCAGACGACCAGCGGATAGACCTCCGCGCGGGCCAGGTCCTCCGAAGTCACGCCGTGAGCCGGTCGGTCAAAGGTGGTTGTCGCGAGTGCCGCGGCGGCCGTCCGCACCTGTCCGGGAGTGAGGTAGCGCGGCGGACCGTAACCCCAGTCCTCCGCCTCGGGGATCGGTTCCTCGCCGTAGATGACGTTTACGGGGAACCCAGCGGTCAGGTCTGGGCCATGTCCACGAAGCGGGAGTAGTGGCCCTGGAACGCCACCGTGATCGTCGCCGTGGGGCCGTTGCGGTGTTTGGCCACGATCAGGTCGGCCTCGCCCGCGCGCGGGGACTCCTTTTCGTACGCGTCCTCGCGGTGCAGCAAGATGACCATGTCTGCGTCCTGCTCGATCGATCCGCTTTCGCGGAGGTCGGAGACCATCGGCTTCTTGTCCGTGCGCTGTTCGGGGCCGCGGTTGAGCTGGGAGAGGGCGATGACCGGGACTTCCAGTTCCTTGGCGAGGAGCTTGAGGTTCCGGGACATCTCCGAGACCTCCTGCTGGCGGCTCTCCGGGCGGCGGGAGCCGCCCGTCTGCATCAGCTGGAGGTAGTCGATGACGATCATCTGGAGGTCGTTGCGCTGCTTCAGGCGGCGGCACTTGGCGCGGATCTCCATCATCGACAGGTTCGGCGAGTCGTCGATGTAGAGCGGGGCGCCCGTCACCTCCGGCATCCGGCGGGCGAGGCGGGTCCAGTCGTCGTCGGTCATGCTGCCGGAGCGCATGTGGTGCAGCGCCACGCGGGCTTCCGCGGAGAGCAGGCGCATGGCGATCTCGTTGCGGCCCATCTCCAGCGAGAAGATGACGCTGGGCAGGTTGTTCTTGATCGAGCAGGCGCGGGCGAAGTCTAGGGCGAGGGTGCTGTTGTGCGTCGGCACCATCGACCGGGAGGCCAGGTATAGGTGGTCGGGGTGCTCGACCTGGACGCAGCGGACGGGGACGCTGGGGACCTCGCGGACGTCGGTGACGAAGCGCTGTGCGGGCCGGCGGGTGCCGGGCTTCCGCCGTGCCGCGTGTGTGTGCCGCTTGTGCTCCAGCCGGAAGACGTCGTCGGCGGTGGTGAAGTTGACGGTGTAGACGGTGGCCGGCTGCCCGGTGCGCCCCGGGACTTGCTTCGTCGTCATGCCGCAGCGGTAGCCGAGGCTCGTGACGAGTTCGCGGAAGTCCCGGGCCAGTGTCCTGCTGGTGGCCGCGAAGCGGACCGAGCCCGTGCGGGTGACCGTTCCGTCGCTGTCGAGGAGTCCGGCGAGCAGGTGCCGGCGCTGCTCGATCGAGCCGCGCAGGTAGTCCTGGGGAAGGCCGTCCGCCAGCAGCTCCCCCGGACGGCTGCCGTAGGCGTACGGCTCGACGGGGAGGGGGCGGGGCGGCAGGGCGAGGGGGGCGGTGGTGGGGATGGAGTGGTTGAGGCGGTTGTCCGCCAGGTTCGTGCAGCGCAGGGTCTCCGCGATCTCCTTGGTCGTCCGGACCGCGGGCGGGGTGCGCGGGGAGCGGCGGGAGGCCCGGGTGTCCGTCAGCCACCGGTGGTCCGCGTCGGCGACGATCGTGGTGCCGTCGTCGAAGGTGACCTCGTAGCACGGGCGGCCGGTCATGACCTCCGTGGCGGCGGCCACGCGGGTCGGGGAGCCGTCGGCGGCGAGGAGGAGGTCGCCGGGGCGGACCTCGCCCATCGTCGTCCAGCCCGTGGGGGTGGGCAGCGGGGTGTCGAGGGCGAGGGCCTTGCCCATCGCGGGGCGGGCGGCGACGACGATCATCTGGCCGGGGTGGAGGCCGTTCGTCAGGGAGTCGAGGTCGGTGAAGCCGGTGGGGACGCCGGACATCTGGCCGCTGCGGGAGCCGATGGCCTCGATCTCGTCGAGGGCGCCCTCCATGATCTCGCCGAGGGGGAGGTAGTCCTCCGCGGTGCGCTGCTCGGTGACGGCGTAGATCTCGGCCTGGGCGGAGTTGACGATGTCGTCGACCTCGCCGTCGGCGGCGTATCCCATCTGGGTGATGCGCGTGCCGGCCTCGACCAGGCGGCGGAGGATGGCGCGCTGGTGGACGATCTCGGCGTAGTACTCCGCGTTGGCGGCGGTGGGGACGGACTGGACGAGGGTGTGGAGGTAGGAGGCGCCGCCTACGCGGGCGAGTTCGCCGCGCTTGGTGAGCTCGGCGGAGACGGTGATGGGGTCGGCCGGTTCGCCGCGGGCGTAGAGGTCGAGGATGGCGGTGTAGACGGTTTCGTGGGCCGGGCGGTAGAAGTCGTGGCCCTTGAGCACCTCGACGACGTCGGCGATGGCGTCCTTGGACAGCAGCATGCCGCCGAGGACGGACTGCTCGGCGTCCAGGTCCTGCGGGGGTACGCGCTCGAAGGCGGCGGGGGCGCCGGGGCCCCAGGGGTCCTCGGGGGCGGGCCGGTCCGCCTCACCACGCGGCGGACGGGCGTCCCCGGGCATGGTGTCCACGTAGTCCCGTTGCTCGGACACGGCTGCCCCACCTCCTCCCACCCGCCTCGCGGCGGACCTCTCAGGGCGCCCCTCTTTCTTACGGCACACCGCTGACAATTCGTCCGCGGCGTTCCGCTTACGGCGCGTCGGCCGCCCCCCGGTCCGCGGGAGGCGGGGGCGCCGCTGCCGGCAGGGGGAGGGTCCACCGTAGGTCCGCGGCGGGCTCCGGCCAATTGCACTATCCACAGGGGGTGTGGAAAGCGTCCGCCAACCTGTGGATTACTTGGGGAAAGCTGTGCACGAGCCGGGGGACAGCGCTGTGGACAAGCACACTATCGCTCCGCGATCACCCGTTTGACCTGCCACTTCTCCATCCACCGCCGGTGGAGGAGAAAAACTTCCCCGTCCGGGCCACGGTTGCGGCCGGCGCCGCGGGTGATCCTCTCGCACGCGGGGGGATGTAAGTGTCCACAAGCAGTTGCGTCTGTTACCTGTGGACTATTAGATTTGCTGCATGCACGATGTCCCCGCGCCCGCCGAAGCCGAGCCAGGACCGCCCGACGAGCGCCGGCGCCGGACCCGACGGCCCCTGCGCCAGACCCGGCGGCGGCACGACCGCGAGATCGTCGCCCTCGCCGTCCCCGCCTTCGGCGCCCTCGTCGCCGAACCGCTCTTCGTGCTCGCCGACAGCGCCATCGTCGGCCACCTCGGCACCCCGCAGCTCGCCGGCCTCGGCGTCGCCGCCGCGCTCCTCACCACCGCCGTGAGCGTCTTCGTCTTCCTCGCCTACGCCACCACCGCCGCCGTCGCCCGCCGCGTCGGCGCCGGCGACCTGCGCGCCGCCATCCGGCAGGGCGTCGACGGCATCTGGCTCGCCGCGCTGCTCGGCGCCGTGCTCGTCGCCGTCACCGTGCCGACCGCGGCCGGCCTCGTCGGCCTCTTCGGCGCCTCCGACACCGCCGCGCCGCACGCGACCACGTACCTGCGCATCAGCGCGCTCGGCATCCCCGCCATGCTCGTCGTCTTCGCCGCCACCGGCGTGCTGCGCGGGCTGCAGGACACCCGCACGCCGCTGTACGTCGCGATCGGCGGCTTCTCCGCCAACGCCGTGCTGAACGTCGCGCTCGTCTACGGCGCCGGCCTCGGCATCGCCGGCTCCGCCTGGGGTACCGTGCTCGCCCAGTGGGGGATGGCGGCGGTGTACCTGGGCGTCGTCGTGCGCGGCGCCCGGCGGCACGGCGCGGCGCTGCGCCCGCACCCGGCCGGCATCCGGGCCTCCGCGCGGGCGGGGGCGCCGCTGCTGATCCGTACGCTGTCGCTGCGCGCCGTGCTGCTCATCGCGACGGCGGTGGCGGCGGGGCTCGGGGACGAGTCGGTCGCGGCGCACCAGGTGGTGCTGAGCATCTGGTCGCTGCTGGCGTTCGCGCTCGACGCGATCGCGATCGCCGGACAGGCGATCATCGGCCGGTACCTGGGCGCCGGGGACGTGGACGGGGCGCGGGAGGCGTGCCGGCGGATGGTGTGGTGGGGGGTCGCGACGGGCGCGGTGCTGGGGGCGCTGGTGGTGGCGGCCCGGCCGCTGATCCTGCCGCTGTTCACGGACGACGCGGGGGTGCGCGGCGCGCTGCTGCCGGCGCTGCTGGTCGTCGCGGTGGCGCAGCCGGTGGCGGGGGTGGTGTTCGTGCTCGACGGCGTGCTCATGGGCGCGGGCGACGGGCCGTACCTGGCGTGGGCGATGCTGCTGACGCTGGCGGTCTTCGCGCCGGCGGCGCTGGCGGTGCCGGCGCTGGGCGGAGGGCTGACGGCGCTGTGGTGGGCGATGGGGCTGATGATGCTGACCCGGCTGGCGACGCTGTGGCTGCGCGCGCGGTCGGGGCGGTGGCTGGTCACGGGCGCCGTCCGGGCGTAGGCCCGGCCGGGACGTAGGGCCTCCAGGGGGACGTCCCCGGGCGGCGTGACCCCGCCAGGGCCGTACGCCCGCCCGCGAGCACGGCAGAGGGCCGCACCCACGCAAGGGTGCGGCCCACTGCTGCGTCCTGCTCGTCGGCCTCCGGCGTCAGCCGGCCACGACCTCGACGCCGACCTTGGCGTCGACCTCGGGGTGCAGCCGTACGGACACCTGGTGGGCGCCGAGGCTCTTGATCGGCGCGGACAGCTCGATGCGGCGCTTGTCGACGTCCGGGCCGCCGGCCGCCTTGATCGCCGTGGCGATGTCGGCCGGGGTGACGGCGCCGAAGAGGCGGCCGCTGGCGCCGGCGCGCGTGGACAGGCGCACCTGCACGCCCTCCAGCTCCGACTTGACGGCGTTGGCCTGCTCGACCGAGGCGATCTCGCGCAGCTTGCGGCCGCGGCGGATCTGCTCGACGTCCTTCTCCCCGCCGCGGGTCCAGCGGATGGCCAGCCCGCCCGGGATCAGGTAGTTGCGGGCGTACCCGTCCTTGACCTCGACGACGTCGCCCGCGGCACCGAGGCCGGTGACCTCGCCCTTGAGGATGATCTTCATGCTTCGCTCACCCTCCTGTCAGCGCGCGGTCGAGGTGTAGGGCAGCAGCGCCATCTCACGGCTGTTCTTCACGGCCGTGGCGACGTCGCGCTGGTGCTGGGTGCAGTTGCCGGTGACCCGGCGGGCACGGATCTTGCCGCGGTCGGAGATGAACTTCCGCAGCAGGTTCGTGTCCTTGTAGTCGACGTAGGAGATCTTCTCCTTGCAGAAGACGCAAACCTTCTTCTTCGGCTTGCGCGGAGGCGGCTTCGCCATGATGTCTTTGCTCCAGTGTGATCAAGAAGTGTGGTGTGCGAGCACCCTCGTCACGTCCCGGGGAGCCCGGGATCAGAACGGGGGCTCGTCCGAGTAACCGCCGCCCTGGCCGCCCTGGCCGCCGCCGGGGTTCCCGCCCCAGCCGCCCTGGCCGCCGCCCTGCTGACCGCCGCCGGACCAGGGGTCGCCCTGCGGGCCGCCGCCCTGGCCGCCCTGGCCGCCGCCGGAGTTGCCGCCCCAGCCCTGGCCGCCCTGCTGACCGCCGCCGCCGAAGCCGCCGCCCTGGCCGCCCCTGCCGGTGGTCTTGGTGACCTTGGCGGTGGCGTACCGGAGCGCGGGGCCGATCTCGTCGACCTCCATCTCCACCACGGTCCGCTTCTCACCCTGCTGGGTCTCGTACGAACGCTGGCGGAGCCGGCCCTGGGCAACCACGCGTGTGCCGCGCGTCAGCGACTCGGCGACGTTCTCCGCCGCCTGGCGCCAGATCGACGCGCGGAGGAACAGCGGGTCGCCGTCCTTCCACTCGTTCGTCTGGCGGTCGAACGTCCGGGGCGTCGACGCGATCGTGAAGTTCGCGACGGCCGCGCCGGACGGCGTGAAGCGCAGCTCGGGGTCATCGGTCAGGTTTCCGACGACGGTGATGACGGTCTCGCCTGCCATGTCTTGACCTCTCGCGGTTGCTGCCGGGTGTTGCGGTCTGGCTTGTCGGTTCGGTTACTCGTACGTTGTTACTCGTCGGTTGCCGTCAGTGGATTGCGGGGCGCAGGACCTTGGTCCGCAGCACCGACTCGTTGAGGTTCATCTGCCGGTCGAGCTCCTTGACGACATCGGCCTCGGCCTCGATGTCGATGACCGAGTAGATGCCCTCGGGCTTCTTCTTGATCTCGTAAGCGAGACGACGACGGCCCCAGGTGTCGACCTTCTCCACCTTGCCCTTGGCCTCACGGATCACGGACAGGAAGGACTCGATCAACGGGGAGACTGCACGCTCCTCGAGATCGGGGTCGAGGATGACCATCACCTCGTAGTGACGCATTGTGGAACCCACCTCCTCTGGACTCGGCGGCCACGGTCTCTCCGTGGCAGGAGGTTCTTCGTTGCGTCGCAACGGTAGCGCCCGGCACTGACAACCGCGGCGGCGCCGCCGAACGGGGCGCGGGTGCGGCGGGATGGCCAGGGCGGACTCCGCTACAGACCGTACACAGTACCCGCAGCTGCCCTTCCGGTTGAAATCCGGCCACGATTCCCGGCAATCTGTACACAACGGGTGTGAGCGGCGTCACGTACGAATCTGGAGCCCGCGCCGCCATACGGGCATGGAGGTGCCCAATGCCTCAGGCAGTACAGCCCCCGCAACGGAACATCGGCCTCTTCGCCAGCGACGGCAAGCACCACGTCACGCAGGACACGCTGCTCGCGATCACGGTGGTGGTCGGCGCCCTCGCGCTCGTCCTGGCGCAGTGGAGCAGCCTGCACGTGCCCGCGACCTGGGCGGGACTGATCGGGATCGGCACCGGGGCATGGGGACAGATGATCTCCGTGACCACCCGGGAGCGCTTCCTGATGGTCCTGGGGCTGGGGGCGGCCGCGCTCGGCTTCTTCCTGGGGATGGCGCACGGCGGCTTCTCGCTCTAGCGCATCCGGCTAGCGCATCCGGCCGCGCCCGGCTGCGCGGCTACGTCAGGCTGCGTCCGGCCCGTACGCGCGGCGCCGCGGCTTGGTGCCTTCGAGGGCCTTCCCCCCTGGGGCGGGGTGCGCCCGCAGTAGGCTTCACCCGCGAGAAGCCTGCCGCAGTCGGCAACCCGCCGCAGCATGAGGAGCGCCGCCATGAGCCTGACCCTGCAGCCCATCAGCCGCGAGCAGCATCTGGCGTACATCCGCAGCCTGCCCTCGGCGAGCCACTGCCAGGTGCCGGCGTGGGCGGACGTCAAGTCCGAGTGGCGTGCGGAGAACCTGGGCTGGTTCGACGCGGACGGCCGGCAGGTGGGCGCGGGGCTGGTGCTGTACCGGCAGCTGCCCAAGGTGAAGCGGTATCTGGCGTATCTGCCGGAGGGGCCGGTCATCGACTGGCAGGCGCCGAACCTTGAGGCGTGGCTGACGCCGATGCTGGCGCACCTGAAGCGGCAGGGCGCGTTCTCCGTGAAGATGGGCCCGCCGGTGATCATCCGCCGCTGGGAGGCCCCGACGATCAAGGCGGGCATCGCCGACCCGGACGTCAAGCGGCTGCGCGACGTGAACGCCGACGTCGTCGAGCCGCAGGCGTTCGAGGTCGCCGAGCGGCTGCGGCGGATGGGCTGGCAGCAGGGCGAGGACGGCGGCGCCGGCTTCGGCGACGTACAGCCGCGGTACGTCTTCCAGGTGCCGCTGGCGGGGCGTTCCCTGGACGAGGTGTTCAAGGGCTTCAACCAGCTGTGGCGGCGCAACGTCAAGAAGGCCGAGAAGGCCGGCGTCGAGGTGGTGCAGGGCGGTCTGGAGCACTTCGGCGAGTGGCAGCGGCTGTACGAGATCACGGCCGAGCGCGACAAGTTCCGGCCGCGGCCGCAGGCGTACTTCGAGCGCATGTGGAAGGTGCTCAACGCCGAGGAGCCGGGCCGGATGCGGCTGTACTTCGCGCTCCACAACGGCGAGTGCCTGGCCGCGACGACGATGCTGACGGTGGGCGGGCACGTGTGGTACTCGTACGGTGCCTCCGCCAACCACGGGCGCGAGGTGCGGCCGTCGAACGCCATCCAGTGGCAGATGATGAAGGACGCGCACGCCGCCGGCGCGCACGTCTACGACCTGCGCGGCATCGGCGACGCGCTCGTCGACAGCGACCACCTCTTCGGGCTGATCCAGTTCAAGGTGGGCACGGGCGGGCAGGCCGCCGAATACCTGGGCGAGTGGGACTACCCACTGAATAAGCTGCTCCACAAGGCTCTCGACATCTACATGTCCCGCCGCTGACCACGGCGGACTTGCGCGCGAAGCAGCGGACTTGCGCGCGAAGGAGAGGGCCCCCGACCCCGCGAAGGAAGGTAGACCGACCGCCATGCCGCTCACGCTCTACGTCGATTCCGCGCGCTGGCGCGCACACCAGCAGCACGTCCTGGAGCAGTTCCCCGGGCTGGTCCCCGTCTGCAAGGGCAACGGCTACGGCTTCGGCCAGGAACGCCTGGCCACCGAGGCCGCCCGGCTGGGGACGGGCCCGCTGGCGGTGGGCACGGTGTACGAGGCGGCGCGGGCGCGCGACTTCGTCAGCGGCGACCTGCTGGTCCTCACCCCGTACCAGCTGACCGAGGAGCCCGTGCCGCTGCCCACGCGGGTCATCCGCACCGTCGCGTCGGTGGACGCGGTGGGGCGGCTGGTCGGGGCCCGGATCGTCATCGAGGTGATGAGTTCGATGCGGCGGCACGGGGTGACGGAGGAGGACCTGCCCAAGCTGTCGTCGCTGCTGGCGGACGTGACGCTGGAGGGCTTCGCGATCCACCTGCCGCTGGACCGCGCGGACGGCTCCAGCGCGGTGGACGAGGTCATCGCGTGGATGGACCGGCTGCGCGCGGCGCGGCTGCCGCTGCACACGATGTACGTCAGCCACCTGCAGCCGGACGAGTTCGAGCAGTTGCAGCGGCAGTTCCCGCAGACGCGCTTCCGGGCGCGTATCGGCACCCGGCTGTGGCTGGGGGACCACGACGCGACGGAGTACCGCGGCACGGTGCTGGACGTCACGCGCGTGACGAAGGGCGACCGCTTCGGCTACCGGCAGCAGAAGGTGTCGGGCGACGGCCACCTGGTGGTGGTCGCGGGCGGTACGTCGCAGGGGGTCGGGCTGGAGGCGCCGAAGGCGATGCACGGGATGATGCCGCGGGCGAAGGGCGTCGCACGGGCGGGGCTGGCGACGGTGAACCGCAACCTGTCGCCGTTCGTGTGGGAGGGCAGACAGCGCTGGTTCGCGGAGCCGCCGCACATGCAGGTGTCGATCCTGTACCTGCCGGCGGAGTCGTCGGCTCCGGTGCAGGGGGACGAGATGGTCGCGCACCTGCGGCACACGACGACGCAGCCGGACCGGGTGGTGGAGCGCTGAGCCGCTCCTCCGGTGGCCCGGCAGGGGAATCCCGGGGGCTTCGCCCCCAGACCCCCTCCGGGTTCACTCGATGGGGGACACCCGGCCGGGTTTCGTGACCCGTTCCGCGCCCCAGCGCACCTGCGGCGCCCCGTACGCGTCCGGTACGCCCGCCGCGTGCCGCCCGTGGCCCGCCTCGCCGAGCACCCGCTCGTCCGGCGCCCGGTCCAGGACGCCCCCGCCGGGGTCGTCGTCGCCGAGGCGGCGTACGGGATCGCGGTCCGGCATGAGGATGTCGCGGACGACGAGCGCGCACAGGTACAGCGTGCCGAGCAGATGCGCCGCGATGGCCACGTGGTAGCCGTCCGGGGGCAGGCCCTTGGCGTCCTCGCCGCCGTTGGTGTACGCGAGGTAGAGCCAGATGCCCAGGTAGTACGCGACCTCGCAGCCCTGCCAGACGAGGAAGTCGCGCCAGCGCGGCCGGGCGAGCGCCGCGAGCGGGATGAGCCACAGCACGTACTGCGGCGAGTAGACCTTGTTGGTGACGATGAACAGCGCCACGACCAGGAACGCCAGTTGCGCGAAGCGCGGCCGGCGCGGCGCCGTGAGCGCGAGGGCGCCGATCCCGAGACAGCCGAGGGCCATCAGGCAGGCGGCGTAGATGTTCGCGTCGTCCAGGGGCTCTCCGGAGCGCTGGGAGATGATCAGCCAGAACGAGCCGAAGTCGACGCCCCGCTCCTGGCTGAACGTGTAGAACTTCGCCCAGCCGTCCGGCGCCTTGATCATCACGGGCAGGTTGACGACGAGCCACGCGCCGGCGGCGCCGGCGGTCGCGGTGCCGAACTCCCGTAGCCGCCCGGCGCGCAGGCAGAGCAGCAGCAGGGGCCACAGCAGCAGTGCGGGGTACAGCTTGGCGGCGGTGGCGAGGCCGAGGAGCACGCCGGCGGCGGCGGGCCGGCTGCGGGACCAGGCGAGCATCGCGGCGGCGGTGAGGGCGACGGCGAGCAGGTCCCAGTTGATCGTCGCGGTGAGCGCGAGCGCGGGCGCGAGGGCGACGAGGAGGCCGTCCCAGGGCCGGCGGCGGTGCGTACGCGCGACGCAGAGGGCGACGATCGCGGCGCAGGCCATCAGCATGCCGGCGTTGACGAGCCAGTAGACCTGCTCGCGGTGCACCAGGTCGTCGCCGCCCGGTGTGAACCAGGCGGCGACCTCCATGAACAGCCCGGTCAGGACCGGGTATTCGAGGTACTCCATGCCGCCGGAGACCTCGGGCGGGATGCGGTCGAAGTACGGCGTGAGGTCGTCGGCGAAGCCGCGGCCCTGGTAGAGGTGCGGGATGTCGGAGTAGCAGGCGCGGGTGTACTGGGCGTTGGCGCCGGAGAACCAGGCGCCGTCGTAGCAGGGGTACTTCTGCACCATCCCCAGCGCGAACATCCCGATGGCGACGAGCACGACCACCCGCACCGGGGTCCACCAGGAGCCGCCGAAGAGCGCCCGGCGGCCG
>NZ_BAAAPF010000051.1:0-29123 GCF_039531005.1 Streptomyces synnematoformans | reverse complement strand
GCCGCCCGGGGCCTCCGTCACCGCCGTGTACCGCTGCGCCAGCGACCGCAGCGCCTCCTCCGCCGCCCGGTGCAGCGCCTTCCGCCGCGGCGCGCGGAAGTCGCGCGCCCCCGGCGCAGCCACCTGCGTCGCCCCCGGCGCCCGGGCCGGGCGCTGGGCCGGCAGCGGCACCCACATCGCGTCGCGGCGCCGCCGCCGCGTCCGCAGCGGGGTGCACGCCGCGACCACCAGGCCGAACAGCGCCAGCGCCAGGAACGCCCCGATGGCCAGGCCGGGCCCGAAGTCCGCCCCGAACACCGACGGCAGCGGCTCCGGCTCGTACTCCTTCTCGTCCGCCGGCCGCGCCCGGTACGGCGGCTCGCCCGGTGTGCTGTTCCGCGGCGCCTCCTCCAGCAGGGTCAGCAGCTCGCCGAGCCGCTCGGGGAGCCGCACGTCGTCGGCCCCGGCGTCCGGGTCGGGGCGCAGCACCCGGCGGGGCAGCTCGAATTCGAGGTAGTCGCTGTCGAGCAGCGTGCCGTAGTTGGCGACGTCGATGCCGCCCACGTACGGATCGGCGACGACGTAGACGCCGTCCTGGCCGACCTGCTGCTGCAGCCGCCGTATCAGTTCCTGGGCGTCGCCGCCGGACTCGTCCTCCCGCGGCGTCGGCACGATCGCGACGTAGACCCCGTGGTCGAACTCCCGGATGCGGTCGAGCAGCTCGCGGCGCTCCGCGCCGTCCAGCGTCCGCTCGCTCTCCGGATCGTCGTAGAGGGGTTGATCGGCGAGCGCCGCGCCCACTCGCTCCACCCGCAGCCGCAGGTCCGCCTTCGTCGGCGTGTGCGCCGCGGACGGTCCGGGCGTGGGGGCGTCGTCGGCCGACGTCGCGGAGCCGCCCCCGAACCGCTGGCCGGCGAAGACGGCGATCGCCACCGCGACCAGGACGGCGGCGAGGATCTCCGGCCGCCTGCGCAGCCACGCCCCCATCAGGACCGCCCCCGCCCGCCGCCGTACGGAAGCCGCCGCAGCCGCCGTACGTACGCGCCGACGAGGAGGATGAGCAGCGGCAGCCCGGCCAGCGAGATCCCGGTGAGGAAGTTCTGGTTCTTCCGGTCGGTGACCGACACCTCGTCGGTGCTCTCCGGTTCCTCCGCGGACGGGGTGCGGTGCAGCGGCTCGGGCCTGGCCGTCGGCGACTGCCCGTCGGGCCCGCTGCCGTACTTCTCGCGCGCGGCCCGCGCCCGCTGTGCGACGTCGTCATCGGTCAGCGCCTCGGCGAAGTGCTCGAAGGACTCGATCGGCCACGCGTCGTAGGGCAGCTCGAACGTGGTCACCGACTGGGCGTCCCGTATCGGCACGTCCACCCCGTACGACGTGGCGTCGATCCACGACGTGCCGGCGTCGACCAGCACGTACAGCCCGTCCTCGCCGAGCCGGTCGTGGACGGCCGCGAGCAACTGCTCGGCGAACGTGGGCGCGTTCGGCAGCACGAGCACGTACGTCGGCACGCCGGTCCGCTCGGCCACCCGCGCGAACTCCCCGGCCGCCGAGCGCGGGACCTCGCGGGGCACCTGGTCGGAGACGTACACCGGGTCCTCGCGCAGCTGCCCGGCGAGATACGCGGCCTGCGTCTCGCCGTCCGCGGCGGCGGCCGGCGCGGCGCCGAGCCCGGGAAACAGCCCCGGCCCCAGCCCCAGAACAAGCGCCAGCGCCAGCCCGGCCGCGAGCCCGGCAAGCGCACCCATCGGACGCCGCACGCCCCCCAGCCCCCTCCCCAGCCGGTCCGGTCCGTCCGGCTCCGACTCTACCCCGGGGTACCGACACCCACGGCGGCTCCCAGGCGGCTCTCTAACAGCTCAGCGTGACGGCACGGCTCAGCGTGGCGGCGGCAGCTCCTGCTCCGTCCAGATGGACTTCCCCGTGCGGGTGTGCCGCGTCCCCCAGCGCCGGCAGAGCGCCGAGACGAGCCGCAGCCCGCGCCCCCCTTCGTCCGTGTCGGAGGTGTGGCGGATGTGCGGTGTGGTCGGGCTCCCGTCGGAGACCTCGCAGATCAGCGCGCGGGTGCGCAGCATACGGAGCCGGACCGGGCCGGTGGCGTGCCGGATGACGTTCCCGACCAGCTCGCTGACCAGCAGCTCGGTGGTCGTGATCAGCTCCTCGTCGGCCAGGTCCCAGTCGGTGAGCTGCGCGCGGACCAGGTTGCGGGCCTGGCCCGCCGCCCTCGGCTCCTCCGGCAGCGGCCACTCGGCGATGTTCCGCGACTCCAGCGGGTGCGTACGCGCGAGCAGCAGGGCGGCGTCGTCGGCGAGCGCGCCGCCGTGCGCGGGCAGCAGGGACGCGGTGATGGTGGCGCAGAGGGAGTCCAGGTCGGCGGAGCCGGCCCGGTCGGCCGGGGTGGTGCGCGCGAACCGGGAGAGCAGTTCCGCGAGCCGGTCGGTGCCCGCGCCGAGGTCCCGGTCCATGTTCTCGACCAGGCCGTCCGTGTAGAGGGCGAGCAGGCAGTCGCCGGGGAGTTCGGTCTCCAGGGTGTCGAACGGCGGAGTGCCCACCCCCAGCGGCGGGTTGGGGGGCGGGGGCAGGAAGGTGACGGTGCCGTCGGAGCAGACCGCGGCCGGGGGCGGGTGCCCGGCGCTGGCGTACGACAGGAGCCCGGTCACCGGGTCGTAGACGCCGTACAGGCAGGTGACGAAGGAGTCGATGTCCAGCTCGCCCACGATGTCGTTGAGGTGGCCGAGGATCTCGTCGGGCGGCAGCTCCAGGTCCGACAGGGTGCGCACGGCCGCGCGGAGCCCGCCCATGGTGGCGGCCTCGGACATGCCGTGGCCCATGACGTCGCCGATCACCAGCGCCACGCGGGCCGCGGAGAGCGGGATCACGTCGTACCAGTCGCCGCCGACGTCGGCCCCCTCCCGGGCCGCCTGGTAGCGCGCCGCGGTCTGCACCGCCGACAGCTCGGGGAGCGCGCGCGGCAGCAGGCTGCGCTGCAGGGTGCGGGCCCGGGTCGTGGCCTCGTCGTAGAGCGCGGCCCGCTCCAGCGCCTGCGCGATCAGCCCGCTGAGCGCCGTGAGGAGGGTGCGCTCGTCCTCGCCCAGGACCCGCGGCCGGTCGAAGGAGATGACGGCCGTGCCGATCCCCCGCCCGGACACCGTCAGCGGCAGGAACACCCACGCCTGCTTGCCGCTCTCGCGGACCACCTCCCGGGTGTCCGGGTAGCGCTCCAGGAACTCCTCGGGGGAGGAGAGGTAGACGGCGGTGCGGGTACGCAGCGCGTCCCGCTCCGGCGTCGCGATGTCGCCCGCCGCCGCCGCCTGCCGCTCCAGCAGCCGGGCGAAGCGCTCCCCGTGCCCCCGGGAGCCCATGACGATGAGCCGGTCGCCGACCAGGCCGAGCACGGTCAGCCCGCTGGCCCCCAGGGGGGTCATCACGCCGTCGGCCACCGCCGCCATCACGTCCTGTGCCGTGACCGCCTCGGCCAGCCGGCGGGTGACGCGCTGCATCAGGGCCGCGCGCTCGGCCGCGGCCCGGTCCGCGGCGGCCCGTTCGGCCTCGCGCAGATGCCGCTCGGTGATGTCGGTGATGTAGAGGGCGAGCCCTTCCGGTACGGGTACGAGCCGCAGGTGGTACCAGTACGGGCCGTCCGGCCACGGCACGTCGAACCCGGTGGCCCGGCCCTCGGCCGCCGCCGCCCGGCAGCGCTCCGCCAGCCCCGGCTGGGCCCGTACCGAGGGGACGTTCCAGAGGAGCACGCCGTGCACGTCCGCCAGGGACCCGAAGAGCCGTTCCGCGGCGCGGTTGAGGAACACGATGCGCCAGTTGGTGTCCAGGGAGACGAAGCCGTCGCTCATGTGCCGCAGCGCCCAGCCGGCCGCCTCGGCGGCGGCGTGCGTGTCGGTGCTGTCCCAGATGGTGCCGATCACCTGCACCGGCTCGCCGGCCTCGTCCGTGACGGTACGGGCGCGGGCCTCGACCCAGCGGTACGTGCCGTCCCGGCGCCGCACCCGGTACTCGTTCTGGAAGCCGCCGCGCAGCCGGACGCCCTGGTCGAAGCCGGTCACCGTCTGCGGCAGGTCGTCGGGGTGGATGAGCGCGGCCCACGCCTCGATGCCGCCGCTCAGCACGTCCGGGTCGACGCCGGCCAGCACCTCGTCGATGGGCCGCTCGGTGGTCAGCTCGCCGGTGCGGAGGTCCCAGGTGTAGGTGGTGGACGGGACCTCGCGGCCGCCCCGGCGGGGTCCGTCCCGGGCGCCGGGGGCGTTCTCCAGGGCGTGCAGCATGGTGGGGGACGGGTTGAGGGGGCCGGCGGGCCGCAGCCGGTCCGACATCCACGCGGCCACGTCGGTCAGGAAGGCGTGGTCGACGGCTTCCGGCACGGTGCTCCCGGCGCCGGCCGCGGCGTGCGCACCGGGGGCGGCGTGCGCACCGGGGCCGGCGTGCGTACCGGGGGCGAGGAGTACGGAGAGCGCGCCGCGCCGGCCGCCGGGGCCGGGGACGGGGACGGCCAGGTGGCCGATGCCGGCGGGCAGGTCGGAGGGCCACTGGGCCGCCGGGTCGCCGCGGCCGGGCACCGGTTTCGGCGGGGCCAGTGCGGGCTCCCAGACGGCGGTGTCCTCCCGGGCGGCACGGCTGGGCGGGGCGGTGTCCCGGGCCCGGATCACCAGCCAGGGGCGGGTCACCGACGCGGGCAGCCCGCTGTCGGCGACGAGGTAGAGGATGCCGCTCATGCCGCCGCCGGGGAGGTGCACCATGCCGCCCAGGCCGTGCAGCCCGGCCACCGCCTGCTGGAGTGCGATCAGCAGCACCTCGACGTCGCGCCGGCTCTCGTCCACGGCGGCGAGCAGCCCCATCCGCAGGCGTTGCCGCTCCGCGGGCTGGTCCACGTCTCTCCCATCCCAGCCGGGTCAGATAATCCGGATGTTATTACCCATTCCAGACGCCCTCATCCCGGTCTGGCTCCCCCGAGGGGTTCCGGCTACGCTGTGGGAGCGCTCCCATGTACGTACTCCACGTACCCCCCACGTCTTCGGGAGGACCCATGGTGCACGCCCCCGCGCACGCCCCCGCCCGCCGGTCCCGCCGCCCGCGCACCGCCCTCGGCGGGGCCCTCGCCCTGCTCCTCACGGCGTTCACGGCCACCGCGGCCACCGCCGCCGCCCCGGCCGCCGCCCCGCCGCCGGCCCCGGCCGCCGCGTGCGCGGCCGACGGCTTCTGCGAGGACTTCGAGTCCCAGACGGGCCCCCGGCCCTCCGGCCGCTGGAGCTTCCAGGCCGACGACTGCACCGGCACCGGCACCGTCACGGTGGACACCGCCGTCGCCCACGGCGGCACCACGTCCCTTCGGGTGAACGGCGGCGAGGGCTACTGCAACCACGCCTTCGCCGGCACCGCGCTCGACGACGTACCGGCGGGCGGCGACCTGTACGTGCGCTTCTGGGTCCGCCACACCACCGCGCTGCCCACCCAGCACGTCACCTTCCTCGCCATGCGGGACACCGGCGCGCGCGACACGGACCTGCGCATGGGCGGGCAGAACGCGGCCCTGCAGTGGAACCGCGAGTCGGACGACGCCACCCTGCCCGCCCAGAGCCCGGCGGGCGTCGCGCTGAGCCGGCCGCTGCCGGTGGACCGGTGGTCCTGCGTGGAGTTCCGGATGGAGCGGGCGGGGCTGCTGCAGACCTGGCTCGACGGCGAGAGCGTCGAAGGGCTGATCGTCGACGGCACCCCCACCCACGACGTGGACGCGCAGTGGCTGAACAGCGGCGCCTGGCAGCCGGCGCCGGCCGACCTGCGGCTCGGCTGGGAGAGCTACGGGCAGGGCGCCGACACCCTCTGGTACGACGACGTCGCCGTGGGCACCAGCCGGGTCGGCTGCGCCTGACGCCGGGGCGGTACGGGCGTACGGGCGTACGGGCCGGGGCCCGGCGGACCCCGGCGCGCGGCGGCCGGAGGTTCTCCGGCCCCGGCGGCCGGCAGACACCCGGCGGCCCGGCGCGCGTCAGGCGTCGGGCCGCCGGTCCCGGTGCGCGGGCCCGGGAGCGGACGGCTGCTCCTCCCGGCTACCTGCCGGCGGCGAAGCGCATGAGCGCGCGCTCGTCGCCCTGCTTGATCTTCCCGGTCTCGTTGATCACCTGCAGCGTCCAGCTCGCCCCGTTGCGGGTCGCCTTGGCCACGGCGCAGCCGTTGTCCGCGGAGAGCAGGCTCGGCCAGATGTCGGCGACCTGCTGCGTGCTGCCGCCTGACGCGTCGTACACCTTGAAGCTGATGTTCCGCGCCTTCTGGAAGCTGCTGCCCTTCTTGTACGCGGCGGCGATGAAGACGATGGCGGTGACCCGGTCCGGCACCTTGGAGAACTCGACGGTCACGGTCTCATCGTCCCCGTCGCCCTTCCCCGTCTGGTTGTCGCCGCTGTGCACCAGCGCGCCGTTGCCCATCGGGTCCAGCGAGTCGAGGCCGGCGAGCCGCACCGGGTCGTCGCCCGCCATCGCGATGGCGATGAGGTCGAGGTCGGTGCCCTTCGTCTGCTTCAGCTTGCCGAGGAGTCCGCCGCTGCTCCCGACCGTGGGGTCCCACGAGACCCCTATCGAGAGGTGGGTGACACCGGCCAGGTCCGCCGGGTCGTCATCTTTGGTAAGCGTGATCATTCCCGATTCCCTTGGTGTACGTCAGAGCCTTGGCGAAGTGACTCTAAAGCGCGCGCGTGGACACCCGGCGACAGACACTTCGTACCAGGAACATACCTTCCTCCGCCGAACGCCCGGAACGCGCTGCGCCGGAGCACCCGCCCTCGCCCTCCGGGGTGCCTCCGGGCGGGGCCGGCGGAAACGGCCACCGGTAGCCGGGTGGATGGCGCCGGCCCCCCTGGCCGTGGTTGGCCGGGCATCGCCTTGCCTGCGGGCCACGGGCGTTCGTAGCGTCCCCGGGGGGATACACCGCGCTACGGGGGAGGCGGGTATGGGACGTCGTGAGCGACCGCTGGATCCGGCGGACGGGCCGGTGGCGCGCTTCGCGTGCGAGTTGCGCGAGGTGCGCCGGAAGGCCGGCGGGGTCACGTACCGGGAGCTGGCCGCACGGGTGCACTACTCGGCGGCCACGCTCGCGCAGGCCGCCTCCGGCGACCGGCTGCCGTCGCTGGCGGTCACCCTGGCGTACGTCGACGCCTGCGGCGGCGACCGGGAGGAGTGGGAGCGGCGCTGGCACGAGGCCGCGGAGGAGGTCGCCGGGGAGGCCCACTCCGACGACGACGGCGCGAGACCGCCCTACCTGGGGCTGGCCCGCTTCGACACCGGCGACCACGACCGCTTCTTCGGCCGGGACCGGCTCGCCGGGCAGCTGGTCGAGCTGGTCGGCGGCAAGCACCTGGTGGTGGTGACCGGGCCGTCGGGCAGCGGCAAGTCCTCCCTGCTGCGCGCCGGCCTGATCCCCCGGCTGCGGCAGGCGGAGCCGGCGCGGGAACGGCCGGCGGCGATCCGGATCCTCACCCCCGGCCCGCACCCGGCACGTACCCACGCGGACGTCCTCGACCCGGGGGCCGCCCCGGCCGGCACGGTCATCGTGGTGGACCAGTTCGAAGAGGTCTTCACCCTGTGTACGGACCGCGCCGAACGCACCCGCTTCCTCGACCTGCTGTGCGCCGCCGCCCGGCCCGCGCACGGGCTGCGCGTCGTGATCGCCGTCCGCGGCGACTTCTACGTCCGGCTGGCCCAGCACCGCGCCCTGGCCAAGGCCCTGCCCGACGCCACGCTGCTGGTCGCGCCCATGAGCTTCAGGGAGTTGCGCGAGGTCGTCGTCAGGCCCGCGGCGCTCGTCGGCCTGGTGGTGGAGCGCACGCTGACCGCCCGGATCATCAAGGAGGTCGCCGACGAGCCCGGCGGGCTGCCGCTGCTCTCCCACGCCCTGCTGGAGACCTGGCGCCGCCGCCGGGGCCGGGTCCTGACGGAGGCCGCCTACGACGCCGCCGGCGGCATCCACGGCGCCCTCGCCCACACCGCCGAAGACCTCTACCGGCGCCTGTCCGCCGACCAGGCCGAAACGGCCCGCCGCATCCTGCTGCGCCTGGTCGCCCCCGGCCAGGGCGGCCCCGACACCCGGCGCCCGGCGGCCCGCGGCGAACTCGCCACGCTCGGCCCCGGCGACACCGCCGCCACCGCCGCCGTCCTCGACCGGCTCGCCCGCGCCCGCCTGATCACCCTCGACGACGACACCGTCAACCTCGCCCACGAGGCCGTGCTCACCGGCTGGCCCCGGCTACGGCAGTGGATCGACGACGACCGCGACCGGCTGCGCGCCCAACGGCACCTGACCGAGGCCGCCCACACCTGGCAGTCGCTGGACCGCGACCCCGGCGCGCTGTACCGGGGCCTGCGGCTGTCCACCGCGCAGGAGCACTTCGGCACGGGCAACCGCGACGACCGCGACGACCTCGCCCCGCCGGAACGCGAGTTCCTGGACAGCAGCCTCGCCGTCCAGCGCCGCGAGGGCCGGCAGCGCCGCGGCCGCCGGGCCGCCCTCTCCGTCCTGCTGGTGCTGAGCCTGGTCGCCGCGCTGGTCGCCTGGCAGCAGAGCCGGGACGCCGAGCGCCGACGCGTCGAGACCGAAGCCCGCCGCGTCGCCGGCGTCGCCGACAGCCTGCGCGCCTCCGACCCGCAGACCGCCATGCGGCTCAGCCTCGCCGCCTGGCACACCGCCGACCTGCCCGAGACCCGCTCCGCCCTCCTGGCCGCCGCGGCACAGCCGGAGCAGGACGCCTTCGCCGACCCCAACGGCGACGTCGGCACGATGCGCCATCTGAGCGCCGATGGCCGCACGTTGATCAGTGCCGGAGCGGAGGAGGTCGCCAGATGGGACGTGGACACGCACCAGAAGACGTCGTCGCTGCCCGGACTGGGCGGGCGGCTGCAGGACGTGGGGGCGCTGACGGCCGACACGCGCCGGCTGGCCCTGCGGGACTCCGACAACTGGCGGAAGATCGGTCTGCTGGACCTCACCACGGGCAGACGGACCGGTGCCCCGCTGGGATCCGCCAGCGCCGGTGTGGAGACGGGCCCGAGCGGCCACAGCCTGGTCACTTACCACGACACCGGATCCGCGTACCGGATCCGGCTGTGGGATACGGACTCCCGGCACGTCCTGCTTGAACTCCACAGGGCGCACGACCCTCAGGAGAAGGACCCCGCGGTACGCCGGACCTCCGGCCGCCAAAACCTGCTGGGCATGCAGAACCGGCACTCCCTGCTGAAGCGGTCGCTGCCGGATGTCACGGTCAGCGCCGACGACCGCTTCGTTGCTCTGTGCACCCCGGGGAAGCACCTGGAGGTGTGGGACGTCGCCGAGCGCCGGAGGCGCGCCGCGCCCTGGGCCCCCAAGGTGTCGGAACAGCAGTGTCTCAGCGGGCGCGTGCAGTTCACAGCGGACGGCCGCCGGCTGGCGCTGGTCACCGGAAAGGGGATCCGGATATGGGAAATTGCGTCAGGTACCGAAGTGGCGTCCGTCACCCACGACGGCGTGGAGAGCATCGGCTTCAGCAAGGACGGGGAATTCGTCGCGGCATTTGACGAAGCCGAGATCGTGCTGTGGCGGACGGAACAACCCGATGCTCCGGTCCACCGCTACTCCGTTCTCGGCGAGTCGGTCAGCGACATCCGCATCTCCCCGAAGGACGGCTGGATTCGCTATCTCGGGGGCCCGGAGGGTGACTGGGGGACCGTTGTGCACACCCTCACTCTTCGCGAAAGCCTTACCGCCGGCTGGCAGGAAGGCGTCGACAAGTCCGCCTTCAGCCCTGACGGGAACCACCTCGTCACGGCGCAGATCGTGGAGAAGGGCAGCTATGCCCGGTTCCGGCTCAGAAACATCCGCACCGGAAAGAGCGTCGCTCTGCCGAAGATGCCGTGCCGGGCCAGCCCGCCCTTCGAGCCTTATTGCGACGTGCTGATGGCTTTCAGCTCCGACGGCGACACCCTTGCCTACGGTGTCAGCGAAGGTCTGCTGGCACCCGGGTCCCCCCTCCACGTGTCGCTGTGGAACATCCCCGAGCGTCGCACGACAGCCTCACCTGACTTTCAGAAGAACCGCTCCGACCCGTCGGTGGTCGACGTGGCGTTCGGCCCGGACGACGCTTCACTGCTGACCTCACAGGTTCCGGGCATGGGTGAGACACACGTCTGGGACGTGCGCCGACACCGCCTGGTGCGCACCTTTCCCGCCATCAACGGCCGCCTGGCCCTCCGCCCCGACGAACGCCTGCTCATCACCTCCAGTGGCCTCGTGGCCACCCTGCCCCGCGGAATGAAACCGCCCGGTGCCCTGAGCCCGGGCCAGACCACGGCACTCGCGTTCAGCCAGGACGGTGCGTACCTGGCCGCCGGTGACGCCTCCGGCAGGACCGTGCTCTGGGACGGTGACCTCGAACAACGCCTCGGCGTGTTCGCCCCCGCGGGCGAGGCCACGTCCCCGTACGTCACGGCACTGGCCTTCTCCCCCGACGGCCGAACGCTGGCGGTCGCACCCTCCGACGGTGCGCTCCAGCTCTGGGACACCGTCTCCCACCGCCCCCTCGGCGCCCCCCTCCGCACCCCGGGAGACTCCGTACAGGCGCTGGCCTTCACCCCGGACGGCAGCGCGGTATACGCGGCAGCCGAGCACACCTCCCCGCGGCGGTACGAGATCACCCCGCAGCACGCGGCCCGCGACGTATGCCGCCGGGTCGGCGAAGGGCTCTCGCCCGAGGAGTGGCAGGCACATCTGCCCGGCATTTCCTACGGGCGCACCTGCTGACAGCGCGGCCGCCGGGCCGTCACCCCAGCAGTCCGTGCTCTCCCGGGCCGCGCAGGTGCCCAGCGAGCACCACCGGCGGCGGCCCGGGGCGTCGAGGAACAGCCAGCCGCAGTCGGGCGACGGGCACGAGGTGACCGTGAAGCGCCGGGGGTCGGCGAGGAGGTCGGCGGTGCTGCGGGCGACCGCGAGGACCGGGAGGCGCAGGCCCGTCGCGGCGGGCAGGCGCCAGCGGCCCGGGCCGTCCTCGTCGCGGACGAACTCCGCCGCCCGCGCGGCGGCCTCCGCGGCGCGCGCGACGTGCGTGAAGGCGCGGCGGTCGGCCGGGGCGACGAGGCAGTCGTGTACCGCGGTACGCAGCTCGCGGGCCTCCGCCAGCGCCTCCCGGGCGGCGGCGGGCCGCTGTTCGGCCTGCTTGAGGAGCCGGGTGACCAGCCAGTCCTCGACCAGGCCGAGGTGGCCAGCCCACACCGCCAGCGCCCGGTAGCCGGTCAGCCACTCCGCGCCGGTGCGGCGGGCGCCGTCCCAGCCGGCCCAGGTGTTGCAGAACTCCAGCGCGGGGTGGCCGCTGGTGTGCAGCGGCAGCCGGACGCCCCGGACCCGTACCGCGTAGGCGGGCAGCGGCGGTTCGTCGAGCGCCGGGTCGGCGATCAGCACCTTCTCGTACACGTCGCGCAGGGCGGGGCCGGGGGCGACGCCCAGCTCCGCGTCCAGGGCGAGGCGGGTGGTGCGGTACAGGTCGAGGGCCTCCGCCTGCCGGCCGGCCCGGTACAGCGCCGTCGTCAGGGCCGCCACCAGGCGTTCGCGCAGCGGGTACCGCTCGACCAGCGGGCGCAGTTCGGCGGCCAGCGGCCCGCCGTCGGCCCGTATCCGGCCGGGGGTGCGGGGGTGGCCGTCGAGGCCGGTGTGCAGCCGGTCCTCGGCGCGCTGCTCCAGCGCACCGAGCCGCAGTTCGGCCAGCTCCGCGCCGAGCCGGGCGCGGAGTTCGCCGTCCGCGAGCCCGTCGAGGAGTTCGCCGCGCCACAGGGCGAGGGCCTCCTCGGTACGGCGCAGCCGCTCGGCGGGGTCGCGCAGGGCGGCGGCTGCGCGGGCGCGCTCGGCGAACTCGGCGGCGTCCATGCGCCAGTCGCCGGGCTCGACGGCGTAGCCGTCGCCGCGGTCGGCGATGCGCACCCCGTACGGCCGGAGCACGGCCCGCAGCCGGCTGACGTACGTGTGCAGGGCGCCGCGTCCGCGGTCGCCCCGGCCGCCGCCACCGCCGTCCCACAGCAGGTCCGCCAGCCGGTCCGCCGCCACGACGCGCCCCGGGGCGGGCAGCAGCACCGCCAGCAGCAGCCGCTCCTGGCGCCGCCGGCTGAGCGGGGCGGGGGCGCCGTCGCGTACCGCCTCGAAGGGGCCGAGCAGGCGGAACTCCAACACGAGGGCAGCGTACGGTCGCGGTGAGCGCATGGTGAGCGGATGGTGAGGCGGCGGGGCCAGGCTCGCGCACCGGCACCACCACCCGAGCCGAAGGAGCCCACAGCCATGCGCCGTTACGCCGCAGCCACCGCCGCAGCGCTCTGCCTGACCGCCGCCCTCGCCGCCCCGGCGGCGTCGGCCGCCGACGGCGGCGGGGGCGACGCGGGCTGGCGCCCCGTCACGTACCCGCCGGTGGACTACCCCGCCGGCGAGCGCTGCGACTTCGCCTTCCGCACCGAACCGGTCCTCGACGAGGTCATGGTCAAGACCGTCGCCACCTACCCCGACGGCTCCCCGAAGACGGAGCTGTACAAGGGGGCCCTCCTCGTCCGCGTCACCAACCTCGAAACCGGCGCGTCCTGGGTCGCCGACGCCGGCGGCCGCTCCGTCGCGCGCTACGAACCGGACGGCGCGCACACCTACTACGCCACCGGCCCGTTCCTCGTCGGCTTCCTGGCGGGCCAGGGGAACCTGCCGCGCGGCGAGTACGTGGTCGACGGGGTGTGCACCTTCGAGTTCGCCGTCGACGGGCAGCGGACGGTGACGTGGGTGGGCGAGCAGAAGCTCACCGACGTGTGCGACCAGATCGGCTGACGGTGGCCCGGTCCGGGCGCGCGGAACCGCGCCGCCCCCGACGTCACGAAGCGAAGCTCTCGCGCAGGTCGCGGAGGACGGTGCCGGAGAAGGGGTCGGTGGCCGGGTCGTCGGGGGTGAGGAGGGTGACCACGAAGAAGCCGGTGAGCATGAGGCCGATGGACTCGACCGACTCGGCGACCGACTCCGGCACCCCGGACACGCCGGTGACGGAGGCGGCCGTCAGCGGCTGGCGGTAGCGCGAGTAGAAGAGGGTGAAAGGCCCCTCGCGGGTGTCGTCCAGCGCGTACCCCTCGTCTTCCCAGTGCTGCTCCATCGCGGCGTCGCGCGCGAAGCCGAGGATGTTCGACTCGGACGCGTCCGGCTCCTCCGGCAGCCGCCAGCCGTCCAGCGCCGCGTCGTCCAGACGCTCCCCGTTCAGGGAGAGCCGCGGCCAGCGGCGCGTCCGGCGCACGAGGAACCTCCGCGCGGCCTCGGGGAAACCGAGGTCCGCGACGAAGTCGGTGGGGTATCCGGTCAGGTCCACGGTTGCTCCTGTTGCGATGCCGTTCTAGGGGGTCCAGCCAGAGGTGGGTCCGTGATAGGAGATCGCGCTCTTGGGGATATTGAGATCATCCGGGCTGTACCATACGTGCTTGCCCCGATCGCCCCTGATCGCCTTGAAGAGGGCCTTGTCCATTTCGAACTCGATCATGTACTCCGACTTTTCCTTCGTGAGGCCGAGGAACGACTTGAAGCCGCCCGGTTTCTTCAGGATGTCCGCCGGGCTCATCGGGGTCACGTAGACACCGGTCGGGTGCCCCTTCGCCGGGGAGCCGGCCTTGAGGAAAATGGCGTCCTTGCCGCCACCGCTCATGATCTTTTGATAGCTCTGCTTGCTGGTGAAGTGGCGGACCACCACCTTGCAGGGCGTCAGGCCCAGGGGATCGACCTCGGTCAACGGGTTGGCGACGTAGCCGTGGTGGTTCGGGGCCGGGTCGAGGCCGAGCGGGTCGGGGCTGAGGTAGCGCGAGGTCTCGGGGTCGTAGTAGCGCTGGTTGTTGTAGTGGAGCCCGGACTCCGTATCGCGGTACTGCCCGGGGAAGTCGAGCGGGCAGTGCACGGCCGGCGCCGGGGCGGCGGCGGTGCCGCCCGCCAGCCGTCGGCCCCACAGCGTGGCCCGCCGTTCCCACACGACCGCGCCCTCGCGGTCAAGCAGCGAGGTGGGGGTGCCGGCGAGATCGGTGACGATGGCGTAGAAGCGGCGGTCCACCTCCTCCTGGCCGAGTTCCCGGGCGGGTTCCGGGCCGGGTTCGGCCGGACCTTCCACCTGGGTGAGCGGCCGGTCGGCCCCGGGTTCCCAGTCCCAGGTCGTCACCCGGCCGCCCGAGGTCTCCTCGGCCAGTCGCGAGCCGTCCCAGGCGAAGACGGTCTCCTGGGTGGTCACCGAACCGTCCCGGCGGCGTTTGCCGATCCGGCGGCCGAGCGGGTCGTACGCGTACTCCCACACGGCTCCGTCCGGACAGGTGAGGGCGAGAAGCCGGTCCTCGGCGTCCCACTCGTACGTCCACTCCCTGAGCTTGCCCGACAGCGTGCGCACGCTCTTGCGGACCAGACGGCCTTGGCCGTCGTGCTCGTACCTGCGGCGCCCGGCGGTGCGCAGCAGGGTGCCGGTGTACGTGAGAGAGGCGTCCTCTGCGGAGTCCGAGAGCCGGTCACCGGCGCGGACCTGGGCCGTGGTGAGGTTGCCCAGCGGGTCGTACGCGTAGCGCTCGCTGTGCTCCGCCGAGGCGAGCGCGGTGACCCGGCCGAGGCCGTCGAGCGTCAACTCGGCCGCACCCGCACCGGTCATCCGGCCGGCTCCCCGGTAGCGGAACTCCCGCCGCGGTGTGCCGCCGTCCTGCACCAGCGCCTGCGACACGAGCCGCCTGCCCCGGTCCCACGCCTGCCGGAGCACGGCCGTCGGGCCGACGCGCCGCTCGATCTCGTTGCCGAGGGCGTCGTGGCGGAACGCGACGGTCGTCCCGGCGGTGGTGAGTGCGGCGACCCGGCCCTCGGGGGTCCACGACCAGTCGGAAACGGCGCCGGAGGGGGTGACCCTGCGCAGGCGCCGGCCCACGGCGTCGTAGGTGCTGGCCACCGTCCGGCCGTTGCACTCCTCGGCCAGCAGGCGCCCGCACCGGTCGTAGACGAAACCGATCTCCGCGTGCCGGTTCGACGCGCGGACGAGTCGTCCCGCGGCGTCGTAGGCGAAGCGGCTCACGCCGTCGGGGGCGCGTTTCTCGACGGTGGCGCCGCCCGCGTCCCTGACGAACTCCGTCTGCTGTCCGGCGCCGTTGACGTGCGCGACGACATCCCCGGCGGCGTCGTAGCGGTAGGTGAGCGACCGGCCGTTGTAGTCCGTCTCGGCGATCAGGCGGGACGCGTCGTCGTAGCGGTACTCCCACGACTGCCCGAGCGGGTTGACGACCCGCCGGATCGCGGTCTCCGTGTCGTACTCGATCACGGTCCGCTCGCCGAGATGGTTGGTCACGGCGGTGGTGACCCCGAACGGCCCGATCTCCGTGCGCGTCCTGGCCCCGTTCGCGTCCACGTGGTCGACCAGATTGCCCTCGGCGTCGTACGCCCACTCCTCCGTCTCCCCCGTGGCCCAGCGCCGCCGGGCGGGCAGACCCTCCAGGGTCCATGCCGTCTCCGTGCGGGCGCCGCCCGGTTCGGTGACCGCGCTGATGCGGCCGAAGGGGTCGTACTCGACGGTCGTCACGCTGCCCCCGGGATCCGTGATCCGGACCGGCAGCCCCAGGCCGTTCACCTCGACGTGCCGGCGGTGGCCCTGGGCGTCCGTGACGGCGCGGAGGGCACCCGAGGGGTGGTACTCGGAGGTCGAGACCGCGTCGAGCGGGTCGGTCTCGGCGACGAGGTTCCCGGCGTCGTCGTACGTGTAACGCCATTCGCCGCCGTCGGCCTCGACGATCCGCTCCGGCAGCCCGGGCCCGGCGTAGGTCGCCCGGGCGACGCTGCCGTCGGGGTGGGTGACCTCGGTGACGTTGCCTTCGTGGTCGTACGCGTACGACGTGGTGCGCCCGAGCGGGTCCGTCAGGCTGACGAGGCGGTCGTAGCGGTCCCACTCGCGCCTGGTCACGTTCCCCAGCGGGTCGGTCTCGGCGACCAGCTGGTAGGCGTCGTTGAACTGGTAACGGCTCACCTTGCCCAGCGAGTTCGTCACCGTGGTCAGCCGGGCGTCCTCGTCATACGCGTACGCGTAGTCGAGGAACCCGTCCGTCCCCTGCGTTGCCGTGCAGCGTCCGCGGTCGTCGTACTCGTACGTGTACCAGTACCCGATCCGGTCCCGCCACGCCGTGATCCTGTGGCGGTCGTCGTAGGCGTACGTGAGCGGGTGGCCGGAGGAGTTCACGACCTCGGTGAGGTCACCGTCGGAGTCGTAACCGAACCGGACGAGCGCGGGGGCGTCCGGAGCGTCGCGCAGACGCAGGGCCGTGATCCGGCCGTCGGCGGTGGTGACGTCGACCGTGTAACCGCCCTCGTGCACGACCGCGGTGGGAGAGGCGTCGTCATCGTAGGCGACGGTGATGCGATTGCCGTTACGATCGGTGAGCGCACGAAGTGGCAGGTCACCGGGCTCGCCCCCGGGCACCGGCTGGAAGTGCGCGGTCAGTTCCGTATCGGCGCGCGTCACCGAGATCAGCCCGCCCGGCGAGCTGTCCCACGTGAGGGGCCAGCGCGGGCCCTCGACGGGCAGCACCGGCACCTCCGGATCGGGCACCGGGTAGTGCAGGACCATCCCGTCGTCGGTGACGTACCGCACTCCCGTGTCATCGAGGCGGAGGCGCTGATCGAGCGTCGAGGCCCAACTGCGACCGAACCACCGGCCGGTACGCACGCTCGTCCGGTGATGCCGCTCCAGGACCAGCGGGAGCATCCCCGGCAGCGACACGTCGGTCTCGGACATGACCATGTCGCCGGAGGCGATGTCGATCGGATCACCGCAGGTGAACAGCCCTTTCATCCCCCGGGCGCCCTTCCGGATGCCCTGCGCCAGGCCCTTGACGGCCGCGGTCATGCCCTTCAGGCCGGTCTTGGCCGCGGCGAGGCCGCCCTTGAGGCCCTTGCCGAGCTTGGCGAGGGAGGTGAGGCCCTTCATGCCGGGGATGCAGTCGAGGGCGGCGAAGGCGACGTCCCACAGGGACGCTTCGCCGTTCATGTACTTCATCAGCGTGTCGGCGAGGACGACGAGGGCGGCGGCCAGGACCACCCAGGCCAGCGGGCCGCCGATGATCAGGACGACGATGCCCAGGACCGCGACGATGACCTTGCAGACGCTGACGATGGTGTCCCAGTTGTCCTTGACCCAGTCGACCGCCTTCTCCCACCACTTGCGGTTCTGGATCCCGGCGTCCGAGGCGTCCTCCAGCTTGTCCTTCGCCTCCGACGCGGCGTCCTCACGCATCTTCTTGGCGTCGGCGGCCATCTTCTTGGCCGCTTCCAGACCCGCTTCGGCGTTGTCCACGGCCCGCTGCGCCGAGGACTGCGCGGACTTCGCATCGGTGGCGTTGCGCGCGGCGGCGCGGACCTCGGAGTCGTCGGGCTTGTCCTTGCCCTCCTTCTCGTCGTACTTCTCCGCCTTCTCCGTCGCCCGCTCCACCCACGAATTCGCCGAATCCAGCCGACCGGTAGCGGAGCTCAGGTCGTTACGCGCCTCCCGGCCCTTGGCCAGCGCCTTGTCGGCCAGGGACTGGGCACGCTCCAGCTTCGGCCAGTACGCGGCGAGCGCATCGCCCGCAAGGTCGTAGGAGCGCTGCAGCTTCTTCAGATTCTTCGGAACGTCCTCGAACTCGTCCTGGAACGCCTTCGCCGTCTTCCCCGCCCACCGCAGGAGGGCGTCCTCACCCGCCATACCCTTGATCTGCCGCAGCGCGTCCGCCACATCGTCGGCGAAATCGTGCAGCTCCCGGGCCAGTTGCTTCACCCGCTCCGGATCACCCGGCGTCGGGTCGCCATCCAGGTCCAGCACATGCCAATCCGTAGGCCGAGTCCCCACGTTCCCTCCCCCTCGCTGTCGCCCCGGCGGCACCGACCAGAGCGCGGCTCTCCAGCCACGTTAGCTTCGCCCTCACGTCGGGGAGAAGGACGATCCCGGCTTCGGTGGTGGTTTCGGAGCTGATGACCAACGCGGTTGTGCATGCCCGTGTGCCGCCGGGGCGGGAGATCCTGACGCGCTTTGTGGGGTGGGCAAGAAGGTGTGGGGGGTGGTGGTTGACACCCGCACCGCATCACCGGAGTGAGGCACCGCGGAGTGCCCGGTCGGGCCTCACGGGGCCACCCCCGCGAAGTGGCACGCCGCCGGGTGGGCGGCCCCGTCCCGTACGCGCAGCTCCGGTGGCTCCTCCGCGCAGACGTCCGCCGCCAGCGGGCAGCGGGTGCGGAAGCGGCAGCCCGAGGGTGGGGCTGCCGGGGAGGGGACCTCGCCGGTGAGGGGGACGTCCGTGGGCGTGCCCGGGCGGTCGTGGACCGAGGGGGCGGCGGACAGGAGGGCGCGGGTGTACGGGTGCCGGGGGGACTCGAAGACCTGGGCGGCGGTGCCGCGTTCCACGATCGTGCCCAGGTACATCACCGCCACCTCGTCCGCGATGTGCCGCACCACGTCGAGGTCGTGGGAGATGAAGAGGTACGCGACGCCCAGTTCGCGCTGCAGGTCCGCGAGGAGGTTGAGGATCTGGGCGCGTACGGACACGTCCAGGGCCGAGACCGCCTCGTCGCACACGATGAGCTTCGGCCGCAGCGCCAGCGCCCGCGCGATGCTGACCCGCTGGCACTGCCCTCCCGACAGCTCGTGCAGCCGGCGGGCCGCGTACGAGGCGTCGAGGCCCACCTGCGTCAGGAGGCGTTCCACCTCGGCGGCGCGGCTCTCCGCCGGCACCACGTCCTTGTGGATGTGCCAGCCCTCGGCGACGATGTCCGCCACCCGCATCCGCGGGTTCAGCGACGTGTACGGGTCCTGGAAGACCATCTGCAGGTCGTACGCCACCCGCCGCCGCTGGCGGCGGCCCGCCGTCGCGAGGTCCAGGCCGGCGAAGGAGACCGAGCCGGCGAAGGGTTCGAGGAGCCCGACGACCGAGCGGGCCAGCGTCGACTTGCCGCAGCCGGACTCGCCGACGATGCAGACCGTCTGCCCGGCCCGTACGGTCAGGTCGACGCCCGCGACCGCGTCGACGCGGCGGCGGCCGAGGCCGGCGCGGGCGGGGGCGGTGTAGCCGGCGTGCAGGCCGCGGATGTGCAGCAGGGGGTCGGCCGGGGGCTGCGGACCCGGGCTGGGCTGCGGGCTGCTGGTCTGCGTGGTGCTCATGAGGCTGCCTCCGTTGCCGCGGCCTGCACCCGGTCGCTGTGGTGGCAGGCCGCCCGGTGGCCCGGCCGGCCGACGGCCGCGAGTGCGGGGTCGTCGCTCCCGCACACCTTCGTCGCGTACGGGCAGCGCGGGGCGAAGGCGCAGCCGGCCGGGAGGGACCCGGGTGCCGGCGGCTGGCCTTCGATGGGGACCAGCCGTCCCGGGCGCGCCGGGTCGGGGACGGCGTCGAGCAGGCCGCGGGTGTACGGGTGCGCCGGGGCGGTGTAGACGTCGTCCAGCGCGCCGGTCTCGACGATCCGGCCCGCGTACATCACCGCCACGTCCTGCGCGACGCGGGCGACCACGCCCAGGTCGTGCGAGACGAGCAGCATCGCCATCCCCGCGTCCCGCTGCCGCCCGGCGAGCAGCCGCAGGATCTGCGCCTGCACGGTGACGTCGAGGGCCGTCGTCGGCTCGTCGGCGAGGAGGACCGCGGGGTCCAGGGTGAGGGCCATGGCGATGACGGCGCGCTGCCGCATCCCGCCGGAGAACTCGTGCGGGTACGCGCCGTACTTGTGCTCGGCGTCCGGGATGCCGACCGTCCGCATCAGCTCGACGGCCCGCTCCCGGGCGGCGCGGCGGCCCGCGCCGCGGCGGCGGCGCAGGGTCTCGGCGATCTGCCAGCCCACGGTGAACGACGGGTTCAGCGCGGCCATCGGGTCCTGGAAGACCATGGCGACCCGCGCGCCCCGCAGCTCGCGCCACTGCGCGTCGGTGAACCCGGCCGTGTCCCGGCCCTCGATCTCGACGGTTCCCGCGGCCACCCGCGCGCCCGCGGGCAGCAGGCCCATGAGGGCCAGCGACGTCAGCGACTTGCCGCTGCCCGACTCGCCGACCAGGGCGGTGACCCGGCCGGGTACGAGGTCGAGGTCGACCCCGCGGACGACGGGGCGGGCGGCGCCCCGGCCGGCGCCGAAGCCGATGTGGACGTCCCGCAACCGTGCGGCCGGGGCCGTTTCTCCGGCCGTAGCGGACACTGTGCTCTCCTCCCTGCTCATATCTGCGACGCTCATATCTGCGACCGCGGGTCGGACACGTCGCGGAAGCCGTCCCCGATCACGCCCACCGCCGTGACGACCAGCGCCAGCGCCGCCGCCGGCATCGTGGAGATCCACCACGCGGACCCCAGGTAGTCGCGGCCGACGGAGACCGTGGCGCCCCACGACGCCGTGTCCACCGGCACGCCGAGGCCGAGGAAGCTCAGCGACGCCTCCGCCACCATCACCAGACCCACCTGGACCGTCGCCGCGACCAGCAGCGGCTGCCAGCAGGACGGCAGCACGTGGCGGACCATGATGCGCAGGTGGCCGGCGCCCAGCACCCGCGCCGAGTCGACGAAGCCGAGCCGGCGCGTGGCCATCGCCGACGCGCGGGCGACGCGCGCGAAGATGACCCACCGGGTGATCGCCAGGGTGATGACGATGTTGGTGACGGACGGGCCGAGCACCCCGGCCAGCACGATCGCCAGGAGGATGGAGGGGAAGGCGAGCTGGATGTCGCCGACGCGCGAGGCGATGGTGTCCGGCCAGCCGCCGAAGTACCCCGACACCAGCCCGACGAGGAGGCCGGCCGCGCCGCCCACGAGGATGGTCGCGCAGGCGACCAGCAGCGAGATCCGCGACCCGGCCAGCAGGTTGGCGAGCAGGTCGCGGCCCATCTGGTCGGTGCCCAGCCAGGCGACGTCCCCCGCGTCGGTGCGCTCCCCCGGCGCCAGCAGCCGGTTCGGCAGGTCGGTGGCCACCGCGTCGTACGGGCGCAGCAGCGGCCCGACGACGGCGGCGAGGACGAACAGCGCCAGCACCCCGCCGCCGATCCACACGCGCGGCGGCACCTTCCGCGCGGCGCGGGGCGGGGCGGCGGCGGGCGGGACGGCGGCGGCGCCCGCGGTCGTGGTCGTGGTCGCGGCGCTCATGCGTCCTCCGGGGTGAGGCGGGGGTCGATGACGAAGTAGACGACGTCCACGAGCAGGTTCAGGACGATGTAGGACAGCGTGATGGTGAGGATCGCGGCTTCGACGACCGCGTAGTCGCGGTTGGTGATCGCGTCGACCATCAGCGAGCCGATCCCGGGCCAGGAGAAGACGACCTCGATGATGACGGCGTTCGCGATGAAGTTGCCCATGAGCAGGCCGAGCACGGTCACGACAGGGATCGCGATGTTGCGGCCGACGTGCACGTACTGGATCGTCCCCTCGCCCACGCCCTTCGCGCGGGCCGTACGGGCGTAGTCCTTGCCGCCCTCCTCCAGCGCGCTGCTGCGCACCAGCCGCGCGAGCCAGCCGATGAACGGCAGCGACAGCGTGAACGCGGGCAGCAGCACCGCGGTGGGCGAGCCGTCGACGGTCGCGGGCAGCCATTCCAGCCGCCGGGCGAAGAGCAGGATCAGGACGATGCCGAGCCAGAACGACGGGATCGCCTGGCCGGCCAGCGAGCCGGTGGAGACCACCAGGTCGAGGAGCTTGCCGGGGCGGCGGGCGCAGAGCATGCCCAGCGGGATGCCGACCGCGACGGTCAGCAGCAGCGCGGCGAGCGACAGGGTCAGGGTGGCGGGGAAGCGGTCGAGGGTGTTGCCGAGGGCGGAGCCGCCGAGCCGCCAGGAGTCGCCGAGGTCGCCGCGTACGACACCGGCGAGGTGGTCGGCGTACTGCCGCCACAGCGGGTCGTCGAGGCCGAAGTCGGCGCGTACGGTCTCCAGCTGGGCGGCGGAGGCGTCGGGGCCCACGATCAGCTTGGCGGGGTCTCCGGGTACGACGCGCACGATGACGAACACCAGCGTCAGCGCCCCGAAGGCGACCACGACGGCCTGCGCGAGCCGTTTGGCGAGGAACGCGCCCATCATCGCCCACCTCTTCGCGACGGGTGCGGCAGCGGGCCGGCGGAGGCGCGTACGACGAGTTCGGGGGCGAGCAGCGTACGGATCGGGTCCGCGTCGTCCGCCGCGGACTGCACGCGCTCCAGCAGCCGGTCGACGCCGGCGCGGCCCACGTCGGGCGCGGGCAGCCGGACCGTGGTCAGCGCCGGGTCGAGGTACGCGGAGAAGGGGTGGTCGCCGTGGCCGACGACGCCGATGTCGGTGCCGACGCGCAGCCCGCGTTCGCTGAACGCCCGGTACAGGCCCAGCGCGTGGTAGTCGTTGCCCGCGAGGACCACGGCGCCGCGCCCCGCCCGCCGGGCGAGGCCCGCGCCGACGGCGTACGCGGCCCCGGGGTCGAACGGCCCCGACACCGGCCCCGGCGCGGGCCCCGCGACGGGGGCGGCCCCCGGATCCACGCGCACCACCGCGTCGTCGGGGGCGGCGACCCCGCGGGCCGCGAGCGTCTCGCGGAAGCCGCGGATACGCTCCGAGACCGGCGAGATGTCCAGGTCCTCCTCGACGAGGTACAGCTCGCGCGCCCCGCCGTCCAGCGCGTGCTCGGTCGCCGCGCGCGCACCGGCGTAGTAGTCGACGCCGACGACGTCGGCGTCCAGCTCCGGCAGGTGCCGGTTGAGCAGCACGACGGGCGTGCCGGACTTGCGCAGCCGGTGCCAGTGCTCCGCGCCGTGCTGGACGGGGATGGCCAGGACGCCGTCGACGCCCCAGCGCATCAGCTCCTCGGCGGCGCGGCGCTCGTTGTCGGCGGAGTCCTCGGTGACCATCAGCATCAGCGAGTAGCCGCGTTCGCGGCCGCGCTCCTCGATCGCGGAGATGAGGCGGGCGTAGAAGGGGTTGGACGGGTTGGTGATGACGAGCCCGAGGGTCATGGCGTTCCGCAGCACGAGGGAGCGGGCCAGGGAGTTGGGCACGTAACCGAGGCGCTCCGCCTCCTCCTTGACGCGTTCGCGGGTCTCGGGGCTCACCGCGTCCTTGTCGGCGAGGGCCCGGGAGACGGTGTTGACCGAGACGTCGAGCGATGCGGCGATGTCGCGCAGCGTGGGTCGGCGGCGTGCGGTCATGGGTTCCTCCGGCGCGGTGTCAGCGGTGTCATCGGCGCCCCACCGCGGCGAGGTCGGGCTGGTTGTTCGCGGCGGGCGTGAAGCCGGTGAGGTCCTTCGCGCGCCCGTACCCGGTGACGAGGGTGACGGGGAAGAGACCGACGGCGTCCGACCATATGGTGCCGCAGGCCGTGCCGTAGAGGGCGTCGCGTTCCGGCCCCCGCGGCGCCGCGGCGGCCGCGGCGAGGACGGCGTCGAGGTCCTTGTTCGCGTAGCCGAGCCGGCCGGCCTCCGAGGTGTAGAGGCGGCCGACGGTGAAGGCGGCGTCGCCGGTGGTCACCGTGTTCGTCTGGAGGTTCATGTCCCAGTCGAGGCTGTTCAGCCGCTCCAGCCACATCGCCTTCTCGATGCTCTGCGGCTCGACGGTGACGCCGACGTCGGCCCACGCCGAGATCAACGCCTGCGCCAGCTCCCGCGCGAGCGGCCCGGTGGCGTCGAACCACATCATCGTCGTGCGGAACCCCCGCCCCAGCCCGGCGCGCCGCAGCAGGCGCCGCGCCTCCTCCGGGTCGTACGCCCACGGCTCCTGCGGGGCGAAGCCGGCCACGGTCTCGGGGATCGGCGCGCGCATCTCCCTGCCGCCGCGGCCGAAGAGGGACTCGACGATCTGCGGCACGTTCACGGCGTGGCACAGGGCGCGGCGGACGACGGGGTCGGTGAAGGGCGCGCGCGAGCAGTTGAACCAGTTGAAGTAGTACGTCCAGGAGGGGACGGACTCGACGGCCACGCCGGACGCCCCGGTGACCTCGGGCAGCTGGTCCGGCGGGATCGGCCAGAGCAGGTCGACGTCGCCGCCGAGGAGGGCGGTGATCGCCGTCGAGGTCTCCGCGATGTACGGCATGGAGACGGCCGGCAGCTCCGCCCGCCCGCCCCAGTAGTCGTCGAACCGCGCCAGCTCGACGGTGGTGGACGGGGTGAAGTCCGTGACCCGGAACGGCCCGGAGCCGACGGGGCTGCGTTTCTGCGCCGGGTCGGCGACGAGGCGGGCCGGGACGACGAACAGGAGGGTGAGGTTGACCGGGAGCGAGCCGAGCGGTCCTTCGGTGGTGAAGACCACCGTGTGGTCGTCCGGCGCCTCGGCGCCGGTGACCGTCGCCCACAGCGGGGTCTGCGCGGAGGGCACCTGCCGCGTGTGCTGCAGGCAGGCGACCACGTCGCGGGCGGTGACGGGGCTGCCGTCGTGGAAGACGACGCCGCGGCGGAGCGTGAAGACCCACCGGGTGTCGCCCTCGCGCCGCCACTCGGTCGCCAGCCCGGGCACCAGTTCGCCGCCCTCGCGCCGTACGAGGGTGTCGAAGACCAGCCGCTTGACGATCAGCGACGCCTCGTCGACGGCGGTCGCGGCGTTGTACGGGTCCAGGTCGGTGACCGGCTGCCCGAACGCCGCGCGCAGCGCGCCGCGGGGCGCGGCGCGGCCGATGCCGCAGCCGGACAGCAGCACCGCCGTGGCGCCGAGCCCGGCCATGGCGAGGAAGTCCCGCCGCGGAGGGCCGGCCGCTCTGCTCGCCCCGGTCATCTCACCACCTCCGGGTCATGACTTGAGTGCCAGGTAGATCAGGACCTTGACGGACGCGAGCGCGTCCGCCGGGCCGTCCGGGCCGTCCGGGCCGTCCACGACGGTGCCGCGCAGCCGCAGCCAGCCGCCGAACTCCGCCGCGGGCCAGCTGTGCAGGGGCCCCTCGCCGGGGTCGACGGACTGCTCCGTACCGCCGTCGAGGTCGCACCAGTGCAGGCCGTCCGGGGATATCTGGGTGCGCATGAGCATGCGGGCGCGCCGCGTCGCGCCGAGGACGCGGACGAACCAGCGGGCCTCGCGGGCCCAGGCGGCCTCGTACGGCTCGGTGGTGAACTCGCCCGCGAGGGTCGCGTTGCGCTCGATGACGGCGGTGAAGGACTGTCGCATGGTCATGGGGTGATCACCAGTCCGCCGAGATGAGCACGGAGTCGAGGTACAGGAAGTTGCGCACGTCGGTGTGGGTGCGGACGGAGACGTAGAAGTTGAGGAGGTTCTGCAGCGAGCCGTACTCCTCGTCGTAGGGCGGGACGGGCACGTCGGACATGTCGTGGACGACGTCGTTGACCTGGAGTTCGACGTTGCTGCGGGTGGCTGTGTCGATGACCCAGCGCAGGTAGTGCCAGTTGACCTTGGTGGGGACCTCGTTGAAGCAGAGGTCCTGCGGCGCGGAGAACTGCCGCCAGTCGGCGGGGTCGGGGGCGGTGAAGTCCGCGGTCCGCGCCAGCCTGACCTTGCCCTCGAAGTGCTCGCGGGGGGTCGGCTCGGGCACCGTGGGGTACATCCAGCGGTGCCGCACGCGGTGGTCCAGGTCGGTGTTCTGGTAGCGCACGACGTTGTGGTAGCGCACGCCGTCGCAGATGTCGGTCGCGACGGTGAACGCCCCGAACTGCTGCTCCGACGGGTGGTTGTTGGCGTCCCACCGCCCGCCGCCGGCCGCGGTCGCGGCGCCGTTCTCGGCGGACGCGGCCTCCGCCTTGTACGCGAGGTACGTCTCGAACTGCACCCGGCCGCGGCCGGACATCGTCAGCCGCCGGATGGCCACCCCGGTGTGGCCGGCGACCGGGCGGGTGGCGACCTTCAGGGCGTACGTGCCGGACATGGCCCCGTGCGTGCCCACGTCGAAGAAGGTGCACGAGCTGAGCTGCGGCGGCCGGAAGTCCGACATGTGCGCGTCGACGGTGTCGAGGTCGCCGTGCTGGTCGTGGTTGCCGATCAGCTCGGTCCAGCCGTGCGTCCCGGTGGTGAAGTCGTCGTGGACGAGGATGCGGCGCAGCGGGCTGAACTTCGCCAGCTTCGGGTCGAGCAGGCGCGGATCGGGGTGTGGTGCGGTCGTCACCGGTGTCCCTTCACGAGGCGGATGGTGGCGTAGGAGAGGTTGTGGTCGGAGCGGAGCAGGTCGGCCGGGGCGCCGCTCGTCTCAGTGGTCTGCGGGATCTGCACCCACTCGCTGACCCGCGTCCCCTTCCGTACGAAGAGGTGGTCGATCTTCTCGCCGCGGGGCAGCGGGATCGTGCCGCCGTTGTACGACTTGTACTCCTCGCCGCTGCGGCGGTCGGCGACCGCGAAGGCGTCGACGAAGCCGGTGTCGGCGAAGGCGTCGACGGCGCTGGCGCCCTCGGCGGAGCCGCTGGAGTTCATGTCGCCGGCGAAGACGACGGGCAGGTTGCGGGTGTGCTTGTTGCGGCGGGTCAGCTCCTCTGCGGTGCGGCGGGCGTCGGCGTAGCGGACCTCGTCCCAGTTCTTGGTCCAGCCGTTGGGGTCGGTGGCGCCGTTCTTCCGGTACTCCAGGTGCATGTCGACGACGGCGAAGCGGGCGCCGGACCGCCGCTCGCGCAGGACGTTCCAGGTCATCGTCTTGCCGTAGATCTCGGTCGAGTCCGGCAGCCACAGCAGGCCGTGCGGCAGCGCGCGCCCCCGCCTGTCGAGGTGCGAGTAGCGCGCGGCGTCGTAGTACGTGAACCGCCCGGCGCCGGACTTGAGCGGGTAGCCCTCCGTCGGGTGCCGGGTCCCGGCGTAATCGGCGGGCGCCTCGGCGTACCCGCGCGCTTCGAGCGCGGCGGTGAGCGGCGCGCGGAACGACTCGACGTCGACGCCCGGCTGGGTGGGCGTCGCGTTGTTGCCGATCTCCTGCGTGGCGACGACCCCGAGCCCGGCCGCGTCGATGTCCTCCGCGACGTCCGCGGCCCGCCCTCCGGCCCACGGCCGCAGCTTGGTGCCGCAGTCGCGCCCGATGACGCGCTCGCACTCCTCCCTGGTCGGCAGACACCCGTGCCCGCACACGTTGTACGTCCCGACCCGCACCTCCACGGCCCGCCCGGCGTCCGCGGGGCGGGCCTCCCGGTCCTGCCCGGCGGCGCCGGCGTGGGTGCCGCCGAGCAGCGTCAGCGCGAGGGCGACGCCGGGCACCAGCACGGGGGACATTGCACGCATTCTTGGACGCATCTCGGCTCCCGCCTCGACATGAACGTTAACGTGATCGTTGCGACACGCACGTTACGTGTGCCGAGCACGGAAGTAAACGGTCCCGACACGACCGCCTCGCGGCGGACGGCGCCGGCCCGCGCGCGTTTGGCCGCCCGCCGCCCCGCGGGTAACGTGTGCGCCTTCCCGGGCGGTCGGCTGGCCAACTCGCCCCGGGCGCAAGGCAGTCGAGAGTGAACGAAGGTCGGTAATGAAGCAGGTCATACGCGGGCACAGGGGCGCCGTCGCGGCGGCCGGGACGGCGGCGGCGCTGCTCGAGGGCGTCGGCCGCGGCGGCGACGACGGTGTCGGGGGCGTCGCCGGGGGCGGCGGGGGCGGCGACGGTGCCGCCCAAGCGGACGCCGTCAAGGCACTGCGCTCCGCCGAGTCCGTGCGCGCGGTCGGCGAGATGGTGTGGGTCGCCGAACCCTCCCGGGTCGACGTGCGGTTGGACAAGAAGGGCGACTGCGTCGGCGAGGCGGGCAACGACAAGCGGGGCAGCATCGAGTTCGTCATGCGCGGCGACACCGTCTGGCTGAAGCCGGACGCCGCCTACCTGGAGTCCGAGTACGCCTACGACGCCGGGATGATCGCCGAGGTCGAGGGCTCGTACCTGGAGGAGTCCCGGGCCGACACCCGCTCCGCCATCATGGACCTGTGCTCGCTGGACACGTACGTCGAAGAGACGGACAGCGTCGTGTCGTTCAGCCCTGACATGACGCTGAAGGAGACGACGAAGCACAAGGGCGTCGCCGTCGTGTCGTACGTGAACGAGAACCCCGCGACCAGCGACGGGGCCAGCATGAAGATCGCCGCCGAGGGCAAGCCGTACCCGGTGACCATCACCGACCCGGAGGGCACCGAAGTCGACCTGGCCTTCTCCGCGTTCGGCGAGCCGGTCGGGGCGAAGGCGCCGGCCGCGGAGTCGGTGCTGACGGAGGACCAGCTGATGGACATCCGGCTGGCGCAGCGGTAGCGGGACGGCCTGTTCCCACGGGCCTTCCCCACGGGGCTTTTCCTACGGGACCGGCCGGGATACGGCCCGCGAAGATCCCCGCCGCTGCCTACGATGGAGGCATGGCTGGGGCGCGCGGGCGGCTGATCGCCGGTCGGTACCGGTTACACGAACCGGTGGGGCAGGGCGGCATGGGCCGGGTCTGGAGCGCTCGCGACGAGTTGCTGGACCGACGGGTCGCGGTGAAGGAGGTCGTCTTCGCCGCCGACGTCGGGGACCGGCAGCGGGACAGGCTGCTGCGGCGCATGATCGTCGAGGCCCGCGCGGCGGCCCGGCTCAACCACCCCGGCATCACCACGGTGTACGACGTCGTCGAGCACGACGGCGCGCCGGTGATCGTGATGGAGTTCGTCGCCGGCGGCTCGCTCGCCGCCCTGCTGCGGGAGCGGACCCGGCTGCCGGTGCCGCGGGTGGCGGAGATCGGGGTCCAGGTCCTCGAAGCGCTGGCCGAGGCGCACGCCGCGGGCGTGGTGCACCGCGACCTGAAGCCGGACAACATCCTGGTGACCGACCGGCGGGCGGTCATCACCGACTTCGGCATCGCCGCCATCGCGGACGCCTCGGCGGGGCTGACCACCACCGGCGGGCTGCTGGGCACGCCCGCGTACACCTCCCCCGAGCAACTGAACGGCGAGCCGGCGACCCCCGCTTCGGACCTGTGGGCGTTCGGCGCCACGCTGTACGCGGCCGTCGAGGGCCGGCTGCCCTTCAACGGCTCGAACCTGTGGACACTGCGCCGGGCCGTCTGCGAGTCCGAGCCCGAGCCGTTCCGGCACGCCGGGGCGCTGGTGCAGATCCTCACCGCGCTGCTGACCAAGGACCCCCGCGAGCGCGCGACCCTCCCGACGGCCGCCGCGGAGCTGAAGCGGCACACGGGGGCCGCGCGGGGCAGGGGCCGTCCCGAGCGCCCGCCGGCGCGGGCGGCGGACGCACCCGCCCCGGCGCCGCCCGCGTGCCACCGGCCGTCGCGCCGGCTCGGCT
>NZ_BAAAPF010000050.1:0-29379 GCF_039531005.1 Streptomyces synnematoformans | reverse complement strand
CCCTCCTCGTTGCCGCCGCGGCCGCCGGGGCCCACCCGGCCGGCCTGGTGCGCCTGCGGCGCGCCGGCACCGGCCGCGTCCTCGACGTCGCCGCGCTGCTCGCGGAGCTGTACCGGCGGGACGTCCGCTCCGTGCTGCTGGAGGGCGGCCCGACGCTGGCCGGCGCGTTCCTCGCCGCCGGGCTCGTGGACAGGGTCGTCTGCTACCTCGCCCCCGTCCTCCTGGGCGCCGGGCCCGCGGCGCTCGCCGACGCCGGAATCGGGACGATCGGCGAAGCGTTGCGCCTGGATGTGACCGCCGTCGATCATCTCGGCCCCGACCTGCGGCTGACCGCCGTGCCCGGCCCCGGCCCCGCCCCTGCCACCGCCACCGAGCTTCCCGCCACCAAGGAGAGCTGACGTTGTTCACCGGAATCGTTGAAGAGCTCGGCGAGGTCGTCGCCGTCGAGGAGCTGCCCGACGCCGCCCGCTTCCGGCTGCGCGGCCCCGTCGTCACCGACGGCGCCCGGCACGGCGACTCCGTCGCCGTCAACGGCGTCTGCCTGACGGTCGTGGACCTCGAAGGGCCCGAGTTCACCGCGGACGTCATGGCCGAGACGCTCAACCGCTCCAGCCTCGGCGGCCTCGCCCCCGGCGACCGGGTCAACCTGGAGCGCCCCACCGCCGTCGGCGGGCGCCTCGGCGGCCACCTGGTGCAGGGCCACGTCGACGGCACCGGCGAGATCATGGCGCGCAAGACCTCCGACAACTGGGAGGTCGTCACCGTCTCGCTGCCCGACAGCCTCGCCCGCTACGTGGTGGAGAAGGGCTCCGTCACCGTCGACGGCGTCAGCCTCACCGTCGTGGACACCGGTCCCGACTTCTTCACCGTCAGCCTCATCCCCACGACGCTCGCGCTGACCACCCTCGGCCGCAAGCAGCCGGGGGACCGGGTCAACCTGGAGGCCGACATCGTCGCCAAGTACGTCGAGCGGCTGCTCGCCCCGCACACCGCCCGCTCCGCGGGAGCACGCGGGTGAGCACCCTGGACTCCCTGAACGGGGTGGCCTTCTCGGTGTTCGGCGAGGACATCAAGTGGGCCGACATGACCGGCAACCTCCTGGGGCTGGCGGCCCTGGCGCTCGGCTGGCGCCGCTCGGTGGCCGTCTGGCCGGCCCAGCTGCTCTCCGGCGCGGTGCTCGTCGTCGCCTACGCCGCCGCCGGCCTCACCGGCGGCGTCGGCAAACAGCTGCTGGTCGTCGGCGTCTCGGTGTGGGGCTGGACGCAGTGGACCCGCGGCCGGCGGGACAGCGGGGCGATCCGGGTGCGCTTCGCCACCTGGGCCGAGCGCGCCTGGCTCGCCGCCGCCACCGCGGCCGGCACCGCCGCCGTCGCCCTGCTCTTCCTCGCCTTCCCCTCGCTGTCCTGGAACCCCTGGCCGGACGCCTACCTGTTCACCGGCTCCGTCGCCGCCATGGTCGCCATGGCCCGCGGCTGGGTCGAGTTCTGGATCGCCTGGCTCGCCGTCGACGCCGTCGGCGTCCCCCTCGCGTACTCCAGCGACCTGAAGTTCTCCGCCCTCGTCTACGTCGTCTACGGCGTCGTCGTCCTCCTCGGCCTGCGCGCCTGGTGGACCGCGAGCCGCCGCCCCGCCCCGCCCGCCGCCGGACGGGCGGAGGCACTGGAAGGAGCAGCCGTATGACCGCCCTGCAGACCTGGCAGCCCACCGGGGAAGCGGAGGATCTCGGCCTCGACCCCGTCGAGCGCGCGATAGAGGAGATCGCCGCCGGCCGGCCCGTCGTCGTCGTGGACGACGAGGACCGCGAGAACGAGGGCGACCTCGTCGTCGCCGCCGAGCTGATCACGCCCGCCACCGTGGCGTTCATGATGCGCGAGTGCAGCGGCCTGATCTGCATGCCGATGACGGGCGCGGCGCTGGACCGGCTCGGCATTCCGCAGATGGCCGAGCGGAACACCGAGTCCATGCGCACGGCCTTCACCGTGACCGTGGACGCCTCGCCGGCGCACGGCGTCGGCACCGGCGTCTCCGCCTCCGACCGGGCCACCACCATCCGGCTGCTCGCCGACCCCGCCGCCGGCGCCGCCGACTTCGTCCGCCCCGGGCACATCTTCCCGCTGCGCGCCCGCGAGGGCGGCGTGCTCGTTCGCGACGGGCACACCGAGGCCGGCGTGGACCTGGCCCGGCTCGCCGGGCTGCGGCCCGCCGCCGCGATCGTGGAGATCGCCGGCGAGGACGGCGAGATGCTGCGGCTGCCGCAGCTCGTGCCGTTCGCCCGCAGACACGGCTTCGCGATCATCTCCATCGCCGACCTCATCGCCTACCGGCGTGCCACCGAGCCCGCCTCGCCGGCGCCGTCGCCCGCCGCACAGCCCGCCGCACGGCCCACCGCAGCCCTGCCGGCCGCCGCCCGCGCCCCCGAGCCCGGGGACGCCCCCGCCGTACACCGCGAGGCCGCGACCCGGCTGCCCACCGCCTACGGCGACTTCACCGCCTACGGATACCGCTCCGCCGCCGACGGCGTCGAGCACATCGCCCTGGTGAGGGGCGACGTCGCCGCGGCCGACCGCGACGAGGCGGTGCTCGTACGCATCCACTCCGAGTGCCTGACCGGCGACGTCTTCGGCTCCCAGCGCTGCGACTGCGGCCCGCAGCTGCACGCCTCCCTGCGCCGCGTGGCCGCCGAGGGCCGCGGCGTCGTGATCTACCTGCGCGGCCACGAGGGCCGCGGCATCGGCCTGCTGTCCAAGCTGCGCGCGTACGAGCTGCAGGAGCGCGGCCGCGACACCCTCGACGCCAACCTGGAGCTGGGCCTGCCCGCCGACGCCCGCGACTACGCCGCCGGCGCCCGCATGCTGGCCGACCTGGGCGTCGGCTCGGTGCGCCTGATGACCAACAACCCGGAGAAGGTCGACGCCCTGCTGCGGCACGGCCTGACCGTCACCGGCCGCGAGCCCACCCCCGTCGAGGCCGGCGAGCACAACCTGCGCTACCTGCGCACCAAGCGCGACCGCATGGGCCACCACCTGCCGTGGCTGGACGGCGCGCCCGTCGCGGTGTGCAGCAACCAGTGACCGCGGCACCACCCCCGAAGAACCCACCACCGGCACAGCACAGCGAGAACAGCGGAAGAGGAGAGCCGTGAGCGGCAAGGGCGCACCGGAACTGACCGTCGAGAACTGCGCGGACCTGCGGGTCGCCGTCGTCGCCGCGCGCTGGCACGAGCAGGTGATGGACGGGCTCGTCGACGGCGCCCTGCGCGCCCTCGGCGAACTGGGCATCGCCGAGCCGGCCCTGCTGCGCGTCCCCGGCAGCTTCGAGCTGCCGGTGGCGGCCCAGGCGATGGCCGGCCGCGGCTACGACGCCGTCGTCGCCCTCGGCGTCGTCATCCGCGGCGGCACCCCGCACTTCGACTACGTGTGCCAGGGTGTCACCCAGGGCCTCACCCGGGTCGGCGTGGAGACCGGCGTCCCCGTCGGCTTCGGCGTGCTGACCTGCGACACCGAGGAGCAGGCGCTCGCCCGCGCCGGGCTGGCCGACTCGGTCGAGGACAAGGGCCACGAGGCGGTCACCGCCGCCGTCGCCACCGCCGCGGCGCTGCGCGCCCTGGCCGGGCCCTGGCGCTGAGCGCCCCCGCGGACCCCGTAGACTTGGCGGCACCATGGCCAGCAAGACATTCGAGGAGCTGTACGCCGAGCTCCAGCAGAAGGCCGCCGCCGGCGACCCCGCCACCTCCCGCACCGCCCAGCTCGTGGCGGAGGGGGTGCACGCCATCGGCAAGAAGGTCGTCGAGGAGGCCGCCGAGGTCTGGATGGCCGCCGAGCACGAGGGCGAGGAGCGCACCGCGGAGGAGATCTCCCAACTCCTGTACCACCTGCAGGTGATGATGGTCGCCCGGGGCATCTCCCTCGACGACGTCTACGCCCACCTCTGACGCCCGCACGCCACCGCCGCCCGACCCGCAGAACAGCCCGACCGGCAGAACAGGAAGACACACGACCATGCTGCGCATCGCCGTCCCCAACAAGGGTTCCCTCGCCGAGCCTGCGTCGGCGATGCTCCATGAGGCCGGCTACCGGCAGCGCACGGACCGTCACGAGCTGGTCCTCGCCGACACCGGCAACGACGTCGAGTTCTTTTTCCTGCGCCCCCGCGACATCGCCGTCTACGTCGGCTCGGGGCGCCTCGACATCGGCATCACCGGCCGCGACCTGCTGCTCGACTCCGGCGCCGGCGCCGAGGAGATCATGCAGCTCGGCTTCGGCGCCTCCACCTTCCGCTACGCCACCCGCCCCGGCACCGCCGCCGGCATCGCCGGCTTCGGCGGCAAGACGGTGGCCACGTCGTTCTCCGGCCTGGTCGCCAAGCACCTGGCGGACAACGGCGTCGACGCCGACGTCGTCCACCTCGACGGCGCCGTCGAGACCGCGATCCAGCTCGGCGTGGCCGAGATCATCGCCGACGTCGTCGAGACCGGCACCACCCTGCGGCAGGCCGGTCTGGAGACCATCGGCGAGCCGATCCTCACCTCCGAGGCGATCGTCGTCCGCGGCACCGGCTCGCCGCGGGAGGAGCCGAAGGTACGGCAGTTCCTCCGCCGGATGCAGGGCGTCCTCGTCGCCCGCCGGTACGTGATGATGGACTACGACATCCGCGCCGAGCACCTGGAGCAGGCCGTCGCCCTCACCCCGGGCCTGGAGTCGCCCACCGTCTCCCCGCTGCACCACGAGGGGTGGGTCGCCGTCCGGTCGATGGTGCCCACCGCCGACGCCCAGCGGATCATGGACGAGCTGTACGAGCTGGGGGCCCGCGCCATCCTCACCACCACGATCCACGCGTGCCGCCTGTGACCGCCGCCGACCTGCCGGTCACCTTCCGGCCGCACCGCACCCGGGTGGTGCTCGTCAGCGCCGGCCTGGCGCTCTTCGCCGTCCTCACCGCGATCGGCCTGACGCTGAACCTGAGCGTGGGCGAGCGGATCAGCTTCGTCCTCGTCGGGCTGTCCTTCCTCGGCGTGCTGCTGCTGCTCAGCCGGCCCAAGGTGGTCGTGGCCGACGACGGCGTCACCGTCACCAACCTGACCCGCAGCCGGCACCTCGCCTGGGCCGAGATCCTCCGCGTCAACCTGCGCCCCGGCGACCCCTGGGTCTCCCTCGACCTCGCCGACGGCACCAGCCTGCCGGCGATGGGCATCCAGCCGGGCATCGCCCGGCAGCAGGCCGAGCAGGACGCGCGGGCGCTCGCCGGGATGGCCGCGGAGCGCACGGCGGGGCCGTCCGGCCCCTAGCGCCGCCGTACGGCCTCGGGGCCCCCGCGGCGGCCGGTGGCCGCCGGCGCGGGGTCAGCCGGGCTCCGGCTCCTCGCCCGGCTCGCGGCCGGAGAGGATCTCGCCGTACGCCTGCATCAGGTCCGGCAGCCGCAGCGTCGCCAGGTCCTCGCGGCCCGGCGGCCCCGGGTAGGCCGACAGCCGCAGGTCGCGGTAGGCGCAGCTCTTCTCGTACAGCGTGCGCAGGAAGCGGCCGTTGCCCAGCTCGTCGATCCAGCCCTGGTCGACGACGTGCCCGCAGATGCTGCGCAGCTCCTCGACCGCCTCCTCGTCCCAGGTGTCGCCGTTCTGCGCCGCCAGCACCTCGCCGATGGCCGTCAGCTCCAGCGGGCGGTAGCTGGGGAAGTCGACGCGCGTCGTGAAGCGGGACGTCAGCCCGGGGTTGCTGGAGAGCAGGCGGTCCATGCCCTTGGGGTAGCCGGCGAGGATCACGACGAGCCGGTCCCGGTTGTCCTCGGCGCGCTTCAGCAGCACCTGCAGCGCCTCGTCGCCGTACGCGTCGCCGCGGGAGTAGCCGACGCCGGCGAGGCTGTATGCCTCGTCGATGAAGAGCACGCCGCCGAGGGCGGTGTCGATCAGCTCGTTGGCCTTCACGGCGGTCTGGCCGAGGAACTCGCCGACGAGGTCGGCCCGCCCGGCCTCCACCAGCCGGTCGCTGGCGAGCAGCCCGAGCGCGTAGAAGACGCGGCCCAGGATGCGGGCCACCGTCGTCTTGCCCGTACCGGAGGGGCCGGAGAAGACGAAGTGCCGCTTCGGCGGCTGCACGGGCAGGCCCTCGCCGGCCCGCAGACGCGCCATGTTCAGCTGTGCCGACAGCGCCCGCACCTGCCGCTTGACGGGGTCGAGGCCCACCATCCGGTCGAGGTCGGCCAGCGCCTCGGCGAGCATCGCCGGGGCCGTGGCCGTCGGCTGGGGCGCGGTGCCCGCGTGCAGCGGGGCGCGCTCGCGCAGGACGCCGGCGCCCCCGGCCGGGGCGGGCGGGCGCAGCACCTCGTCGGCGGGCACCAGCTCCCGGCCGTCCGGCGGCGGGGGAGCGGGGTCGCCCGGCGCGCTCTCCTGCTCGGCGCCCAGGGACACCGACGCCAGCCCCGGCACCGGGTCGAGGCCGTCGAAGTCGTCGAGGCCGTCGATGGCGGCGATCCGGGCCGCGGTGTCCATGAAGGAGGGGTCGATGCGGTGCACCGCCCGGTACAGCGGGAGCGCGGCGGCGCTGCGCCCGGAGCCCTCCTGCGCGCGGGCCAGCCAGTAGCGCAGCTCCTTGCGCTGCGGCTGCTCGCTGCGGCAGCGCATCAGCGCGGCGGCGAGGATCGGCACGGCCTGCCCGTACATCTCCAGCCGCACCCGCGCCATGCCGGCGAACAGCCCGGCCTCTATGCCCAGCAGGGGGTCCTCGGTGAGCGGCACGGTGAGCCGGACGAGCTGCTCCCAGTCCTTGACCAGATACGCGCGGCAGGCGTGCAGGAAGCGCACCTGCGGGTCGGCCTCGGCCGGGGGACAGGCGGCGAGCGCCTGCTCCAGCTCGGCCACGTGCCGGCCGTCGAGCCAGTGCGACGCGTGCGCCAGCAGCAGGTCGCGGCCGGAGTCGAGGACGGGCTGCACCCACCAGCCCAGCCAGTACCAGGAGTTGAGGGGGCGGCGGTGCCGGGCGCGCTGCTCGCCGAAGCGGTCGCGGTGCCGGTACATCTCCAGCAGCGCGGTGGCGGTGTCCGCGCGCAGCGCGTGCAGCCCCAGCCAGGCGTCGGCCATCTGCGGGTCCAGCCGCACGGCGGACCTGAACTCCTCCTCGGCCCGGGTGTAGGCGCCCATGGTGTAGGCGTCGATGCCCCGCAGCCAGGCGAGTTCCGCCGGGGCCTCGGGCCCGTGCGCGCCGTTCTCCCTCACGTAGCCACCAACCGTTCCCCCGCGGATCTCCTCGGGTCGCTGGTCGGCCGTCGGTCGCGAACTCCCCTGCCGAACAGGGGGGTTGCCGCAAGGACGGCCTGCTCGCATGGTACCCGCGGCGGCGATGCGGGCCGACGGCCCGTATCGGACGCGCGCGCGGGAGCCCCGGCCGCCCGACGTGGTGACCGTGGGTGAGGGGCGCCCGGTCCGTAAGTCATCCCATTGTTCCCTCTTTGGACAGAACGAAGCCCCCGATCACGGGGGAACAATCGGGGGCTTCGCGCGTGAGGCGGTGCCGGTGGGGCCCGCTCACTGAGAACGTAAGTCCTGTACTGCCCCTGGGTCAAGCGGAGTTGGGGCGGGCAGGGGCATATTCCGGCCGGTCCCGGAGGCGGCTACGCACGGTGTGCGCCCCGCGTGGTCACCGGGCGTGTGCAGGCCCCGGGACCAGCCGGTACGCATCCCCGTCGGGCACCACCAGCAGGCCGGCGTACGGGCGGGACGGGTCGGCCGAGAAGTGCGCCCGCTCGGCCCGTTCCCAGCCGTCCCAGAACCGCGCGAGCGCCGGCCCGTCGCGCCGCCGCCCGCGCGCCCACGCCGCCGCGGCCGGCAACTCCATCCACAGCAGCCGGGCGAGGTGCGGGCGCAGCAGCTGGCGGCCCTCGCCGACGCCCTCCACGAGCACCACGGGCGCCGGCGGCAGCGTGCGCCGCCCGGTGAACGCGCGGGCCTGCCAGTCGTACACGTCGTAGACCGCCTCGCGCCCCGCGGCCAACGGGTCGAGCACCTGGGACCGCAGCCGTCCGGTCCAGCCGAACAGCTCCCGGTGCGTCGCGAGGTCGTCCAGGCGGAGCACGGGTGTACCGCCCAGCGCCCCGGCGAGCCGGTCCGCGAACGTCGTCTTGCCGGATCCGGCGTGCCCGTCGACGGCCACCAGCCGCACGGGACCGCAGGACGGCGCGAGGCCGTGCAGCTCGCGGGCCAGGGCGGCCAGCGCGGGGCCGGCCGCGGGGGGAGGGGAGGTGCTCATCGCGCAAGGCTACGGCGACCGCCGCGGCGGCCTCCACCCCAGGTCACGCCAGTGGTATGAACCAATATTCACCCATCTCGTAGCACGGATTGACTTCCTAACGGCAGAGCGAAGGTGAATAGTTGTGGCCTGCCCCCCGGCACGTGCCGCAACTCGTCTGGAGAATCCGCCATGCCCCGAAGTGCGTCACGGCGCACCGTGCTGACCGCCGCGCTGGCGGCCGCAGCGGCCGGTGCCGCCCCGACCGCGTCCGCCTCCGCGCTCACCGCCCCCGCCGCCGCCGACGACGGCCACGGCGGCTCGCTGGGCGGCTCCCTCGTCGACTACCGGGGCTGGGCCACGGCGCACGCGTGGCGCCGCGGCAGCGCCCGCGGGACGCGGGTCGCCCCCGGCCGCCGCCCCGGGATCGTGATCGGCCGGCCCGCGGGCCGCACGGAGTACGCCGACCCGCACACCGGGACCACGTCCTCCTGGGAGTACGCCACCTGGACCTCCCCGGTCCACCGGCTCAGCCCGCCCGCGACCGAGGTCGTCGCCTCGTGGAACGCGTCCGCCCCGGCCGGCACCTGGCTGATGGTCGAGCTGCGCGGCACGTACAACGACGGCGGCCGCACGCCGTGGTACGTGATGGGCCGCTGGGCCGCGGGCGACGAGGACATCCACCGCACCACGGTCGACGACCAGACCGACGGCAAGAGCAGCATCTGGACCGACACCTTCTCGATCGACGACGCGGCGAGCGGGCTGCGGCTCGTCGACTACCAGCTGCGGGTGACCCTCTACCGCAGGCCCGGCAGCGACGCCACGCCGCTGGTGTGGCGGGTCGGCGCGATGGGCTCCGACGTCCCGGACCGCTTCGAGGTGCCGGCCAGCACGCCGCGGCTGTCCCGTGAGCTGGCCGTCCCGCGCTACTCGCAGAACATCCACGTCGGCCGCTACCCCGAGTACGACAACGGCGGCGAGGCGTGGTGCAGCCCGACCTCCACGCAGATGATCGTCGAGTATCGGGGCCGCCGGCCCACCGCCGGGGACCTGGAGTGGGTCAACCCCGACTTCGACGACCCGCAGGTCTGCCACGCCGCCCGGTTCACGTACGACTACCAGTACGAGGGCTGCGGCAACTGGCCGTTCAACACCGCCTACGCGAGCACGTACCGCGGCATGCACGGCGTCGTCACCCGGCTCGGCTCCCTCGCCGACGCAGAACTGCTGGTCGCCGCCGGCATCCCGCTGGTCACGTCCCAGTCCTTCATCGAGTCGGAGCTGGACGGCGCCGGCTACGGGACGTCGGGCCACCTGATGACCGTCGTCGGCTTCACCCGCGAGGGCGACGTCGTCGCCAACGACCCCGCCTCGCCGGACAACGCGGCGGTGCGGCACGTCTACCAGCGCCGGCAGTGGGAGAACATCTGGCTGAGGACCAAGCGCTACGACGCCTCGGGACGGGTCCGCTCCGGCACCGGCGGCATCTGCTACGTGCTGTGGGGCAGCGAGGTCTCGCCGGCGCAGCGGGCGGCGCTCGCCGCCGTCGGCATCCGCTGACGCCCCGCGGGCGCGGCGGCGGGGTTCAGCCGCGGAACAGCCCGGCGCCGGCCGGCCAGACGTACCGCAGACACGCCGGGGAGCCGGCGAGCCGGGCCGGGTCGCCGCCGGGCGGCGGGACGAGAGCGCGCTCCGTGCGGGAGCCGCCGAGTGCGGCGTAGAAGGCCTGCGCCCGGCTGTTCTGCTCCAGCACCCACAGGTGCAGCCCCGCCCGCGGCGTGCGCTCCGCCACGCCGCGGGCGGCCAGCCGCATGAGCCGGGCGCCGATGCCGCGCCGTTGACTGCCGTACGCGACGTGCAGGTTGTCCACCAGCGCGCCCCAGCGGGGGTGTTCGTGGAGGACCGTGTGGACGAAGCCCAGGAGGGCGCCGTCGGCCTCGCAGACGTACGTCAGCCGCCCCTTCGCGGCGTCGGCGTCGGCGAGGCGCCCGGCCCAGACGGCCTCGCGGTCGGTGACGACGTCGCCGTCGAGGTAGGCGTCGGAGAGGGCGCCCCGGTAGTGCCGGCGCCAGCTGGCCGCGTGCAGTGCGGCGACGGCCGGCGCGTCGGCGGCCCCGGCGGGGCGGAAGTGCGGCTCGGGGCCCCCGGCCGCGGCGGACGCGGCGGATGCGGGTACGGACGGGGTCACGGCGAGAACGTAACCGACCGCGCCCGCCGCCCGCACGTCGATTTCGCCCGCGCCAGGCGCGCTCGACGCCGGCGGCCCGGAGAGGTCCCGCGGCCTACCGCCGGAACCGGAACCCGCGGCGTGCCCGGCCCCTGCCCGGGCGCCGCCGCGGCCCGCCGGTCACGCCGGGCGTCCAGCGCGGATCACCGGGTCCGCCGGCCTCCGCCCGGCGGTCCGCCGCCACGCGGACCTCGTGGTGGGACTCGTGCGCGGTCACGCGCATCGCCTCCTCGTACGCGGCGAGCGCGCCCCGCATGGCCGAGCCGGCCGTCCCGCGGCGGCGTATGACGCGCTTGACCCACGTGAGGAGGCCCGTCACCGCGAGCAGGCAGCCGCACAGGACCAGATACGGCACGACGTCACCCATGCCGGTGCAACTCCCCGTGCTCCCGCGGGGTTCCGCGTGCTCAGCCCTCGACGAACTTCAGGCCGACGACGCCCGCGAGGATCAGCCCCAGGCACGCCAGCCGGGCCGGCGACGCGCTCTCGCCCATCGCGAGGACGCCCACGGCGGCGACCCCCAGCGAGCCGAGCCCGACCCAGACGGCGTACGCGGTGCCCACGGGCAGGTGGCGCAGCGCCATCGTCAGCACGACCACGCTCACCATGGCCGTCACCAGCCCCGCGGCCGCGGGCCAGGGCCGGGTGAGGCCGTCGGAGTGCTTCAGCGCGGTCGCCCAGACGAGTTCGAGGCCGGCGGCGATCAGCAGGAATATCCAGGGCACGGGGTCTCCCGGGTTCGTCGTTCGTCGTGCGCGATGGTGCGGGCCGTCGGCCGCTACGCGGCGAAGCCGCCGTCGACCGCGACCGCCGCGCCCGTGATCTGCGCGCCGCCGGGCCCGGCGAGGTGGGCCACGGTGGCGGCGACGTCCTCGGGGCGCCCGTAGCGGCCCAGCGCGCTGAGGGCGCGGGCGGCGTCGGCGTCGGGGGAGTCGGCGGGGTTCATCTCGGTGTCGGTGTCGCCGGGGTGCACGACGGTGACGGAGACGCCCTGCGGGCCGAGGTCGCGGGCCAGCCCGCGGGTGAGGCCCGTCAGCGCGGACTTGCTGGCGGCGTAGAGCGTCCAGCCCGGGATCGGCACCCGCTCGGCGAAGCTGCTGCCGATGCTGATGATCCGGCCGCCGGGGCCGAGGTGCCGGGCGGCGGCCTGGGAGGCGAGGAAGACCGCGCGCACGTGGACGGCGAGCACCGCGTCCACGTCCGCCCGGCGCACCTCGGCCAGCGGCCCGTACGGCGCGATGCCCGCGTTGTTCACCAGGACGTCCAGCCGGCCCAGCGCGGCGGCGGCGCGGTCCACCGCGGCCACGACGGCGTCCGGGTCCGCGGCGTCGGCGGGGATGGCCAGCGCCCGCCGGCCCGTCTGCTCCACGGCCCGTACGGTCTCGGCCGCCCGTTCGGGCGAGCGGTGGTACGTCAGCGCCACGTCGGCGCCCTCCTCGGCCAGCCGCCGCACGATCGCGGCCCCGATGCCGCGGCTGCCGCCGGTGACCAGGGCCGTCCGGCCCGCGAGCTGCGTCATGAGCGTTCCCTTTCGTTAACCGGAGACTTCTCCGCTTCACTCCCCGAAGTGTAACCGGAGAACTCTCCGGATGTCAGCATGAACCGGAGAGTTCTCCGTCTTCGGTATCCTCCGCACGGGAAGGAGCCCAGGTGACCCACGACGACGCGACCGCCGCCCGGCGTCCGCCCGGCCCCGCGCTGCCCGTGGTCGGCGGCCCTCCGGCGGAGCGCGCGGACGCCGCGCAGAACCGCCGCAGGATCCTCGCCGCCGCGGCCGCGATCGTCGCCGAGCGCGGCCCCGACGCGCTGTCCATGGACGAGGTGGCCAGGGCCGCGGGCGTCGGCGTCGGCACGGTGTACCGCCGCTTCGGCGACCGCGCGGCACTCGCGTACGCGGTCATCGACGACCGCGAGGTGCGGTTCCAGGCCGCGTTCCTCACGGGCCCGCCGCCGCTCGGACCCGGCGCCGGCGCCGCGGAGCGCATCCGCGCCTTCCTGCACGCCCTGGTCGACCGCACCGAGGACCAGCTCGGGCTGCTGCTCGTGGCCGAGATGGACTCCGCCGACGCCCGCTTCGCCGAGGGCTCGTACGAGCTGTACCGGCAGCACCTCGCCCTGCTCATCGGCCGGATCCGGCCGGAGGCCGACGTGCGTTGGCTCGCCGACGCCCTGCTCGCGCCGCTCGCCGCCAACCTCTACGGCTACCAGCGCCGGACCGGGGGCATGAGCGTCGCCCGCGTCAAGGCGGGCTACGACGCCCTCCTCGCCGGCCTGACCGCGCACGGCGGGCCCGCCGCCCCCTGACGGCCGGCGGCCCCCGGCCCCCCCGGCACCCGTCCCGCGGACGGGCCCGGCCCGGCGTTCCGGCGGCGGCCGGATGGCCCGCCCCTGCCTGTCCCGCCGTACCGCCGATCGGGCATACTCCCCATCACCGCAGCCGCACGTGCCGGCTCGCCGTAATCCGGCGGGGCAGCATCGGGCTGCAGCAACACAACGGGCGGAGCCGGCAGATCCCGTACGGCGCCGCCGTCGACCGCGCCGTACGAGCGCCCGGCAAAGAGGAGTGCACCGCATGGCCGTACGTGGTCCGCAGCCCGTGGAACGCCGGCTGCCCACCGAGGAGTCGCGCGACCTGCTGGCCCTCGTCCGCGAGCTGGTCCGGCGCGAGATCGCCCCCGGGGCGGCCGAGGAGGAGGAGTCCGGCCGCTTCCCCCGCGAGCTGTTCGCCACCCTGTCCGGGTCGGGGCTGCTCGGGCTGCCCTACCCGGCGGAGTACGGCGGCGGGGAGCAGCCGTACGAGGTCTACCTGCAGGTGCTGGAGGAGTTCGCCGCCGCCCGGCTGACCGTCGGCCTCGGCATCTCCGTGCACACCCTCGCCGCCCACGCGGTCGCCGCCTACGGCACCGAGGAGCAGCGCAAGGAGTTCCTTCCGGCCATCCTCGGCGGCGGCCTGCTCGGCGCGTACTGCCTCTCCGAACCCGCCTCCGGCTCCGACGCCGCCGCGCTGACCACCCGCGCCGAGCGGGACGGCGACGGCTGGACCCTGCAGGGCACCAAGGCGTGGATCACCCACGCCGGCGTCGCCGACTTCTACACCGTCCTCGCCCGCACCGGCGGCCCCGGTGCCCGCGGCATCACGGCCTTCCTGGTGCCCGGCGACGCCCCCGGCCTCACCGCCGCGCCGCCGGAGAAGAAGATGGGCATGAAGGGCTCGCCCACCGGCCTGGTGCACTTCGACGGGGTGCGGATCCCCGGCACGCGCCGCATCGGCGCGGAGGGGCAGGGCTTCGCGGTCGCACTCGACGCCCTCGACTCCGGCCGGCTCGGCATCGCGGCGTGCGCGGTCGGGGTGGCGCAGGCGGCGCTGGACACGGCGCACGGATACGCCCTGGAGCGGCAGCAGTTCGGCCGCCCCGTCGCCGACTTCCAGGGGCTGCGTTTCATGCTGGCCGACATGGCGACGCAGCTCGCGGCCGGGCGCGCGCTGTACGTCACCGCCGCCCGGCGGCGCGACGAGGGCCTGCCGTTCGCCCAGGAGGCCGCGATGGCCAAGCTGTTCTGCACGGACGCGGCGATGCGGGTGACGACCGACGCGGTGCAGGTCCTCGGCGGGTACGGCTACACGGCCGACTTCCCCGCGGAGCGCTACATGCGCGAGGCGAAGGTGCTGCAGATCGTGGAGGGCACCAACCAGATCCAGCGCATGGTCGTCGCGCGGCACCTCCTGGGCGCCGAGGCGGACCGGGGCTAGCGGCCGGGCCCGTACGGCGCCGGGCGCGCGCTACTTGCGCCGGCGCATCCCGGGCAGCCGGCGCCGGACCGGCTCGTTGCCGGGGCCGCCCACGTGCGAGAAGGGCTGACGGCGCCAGTCCAGGCCCTCGGGCAGCGTGAGCAGCGCCGCGGGGTCCTCCGCGCGCGCGTTGAGTCGCGCGTCCTGCGGCACGGCGGCCGACAGCGGGCTGCCGGAGCCGGTGCACACGGTCAGCCCGAACGGGTTCGCCGGCGTGACGCGGGCGTGCTCGGGCAGGACGTCCTCGCCCTCCAGCAGGGCGATGGGCTGGACGCAGTCCGGGCAGAGCACCCGGAAGATCAGGGAGGTCTCGGCGTAACCGCCGCCCTCCTCGTCGTCGACCGCATCAGGATCGACGAGCTCGACATGCTCGGAACGGCGCATGCTGCTCCCCCTCAGGTTGGGCCACCTGGATGGTCACGTGGTGGTCACGACCACAGCAAGGATTTCCCTCGCTGTCATCCGAATAATCGTCCGCGGAGTCCCCCTCGCTCCCGGACGGGATGTGGCCTTCGTCACACGCTGCCGGCGCGCGCCCCGCGCGCCCCCGGGGGGCCTCCCGCCCGTCCCGGCGGCCCCGGATGTACCTGACCGCCGCAAACGCAGTAGGTTGATGCGTTGTGGAGGAGTTGGACAGGCACATCGTGGAGCTGCTCGTCAGGGACGGGCGCATGAGCTATACGGACCTGGGCAAGGCCACCGGCCTGTCCACCTCGGCCGTGCACCAGCGGGTGCGGCGGCTGGAGCAGCGCGGCGTGATCCGCGGCTACGGCGCCATCGTCGACCCGGAGGCCATCGGCCTGCCCATGACCGCGTTCATCTCGGTCAAGCCGTTCGACCCCAGCGCCCCCGACGACATCGCGGACCGGCTCGCCGAGGTCCACGAGATCGAGGCGTGCCACAGCGTGGCGGGGGAGGAGAACTACATCCTCAAGGTGCGCGTCGCCGCCCCGGCGGAGCTGGAGGACCTGCTGGCCCGGATCCGTTCCCTGGCCGGCGTCTCCACCCGCACCACGGTCGTGCTCTCCACGCCGTACGAAGCCAGGCCGCCGCGCATCTGACGGCGCGGCGCACCCGATCCGAATCCGAGGCACCGCTGCCGTGACCGCCCAGACCCCCGACGCGCGCACCTCCCACGACGCCGGCCGGCCCGCGAACTCCGCGCGGGAGGCGGGGGGTTCCGCCCGCCGCACCGTGCTGCTGCGCGGCGGCACCGTCCACAGCCCCGCCGACCCGTTCGCCACCGCCATGGTCGTCGAGGGCGACCGCGTGGCCTGGGTCGGCTCCGAGGGCGCGGCCGACGGCTTCGCGGACGCCGGCGGCGTCGACGACGTGGTCCACCTCGAAGGCGCCCTGGTCACGCCCGCGTTCACCGACGCGCACGTGCATCTGACCGCCACCGGGCTGGCGCTGACCGGCCTGGACCTGTCCGGCGCCACCGGGCTGGCCGACGCCCTGGCGCGCATCCGGGCGCACGCCGCCGCCCGCCCGGCGGACCGCGTGCTGATCGGCCAGGGGTACGACGAGACCGCCTGGCCCGAGGGCCGCCCGCCGACCCGCGCCGAGCTGGACGAGGCCGCCGGCGGCCGGCCGCTCTACCTCACCCGCGTCGACGTGCACTCCGCCGCGGTCAGCACCGCCCTGCTCGACCTGGTGCCCGGCATCGCCGGCCGCGACGGCTTCGCCGCCGGCGAACCGCTGACCAGCGACGCCCACCACGCCGCGCGCCGCGCCGCCTACGCCGCAATGTCGCCCGCCCAGCGCGCCGCCGCGCAGGGCGCCGCCCTCGACCGCGCCGCGGCGGTCGGCATCGGCTCCGTCCACGAGTGCGCGGGGCCCGACGTCAGCGGCGCGGAGGACTTCGCCGCGCTGCTGGCGCTGGCCGCCGAGCGGCCGGGGCCGCGCGTCACCGGCTACTGGGGCGAGGCCGTCACGGACCCGGTGGACGCCCGGCGCATCCGGGACCTCGGCGCCTTCGGCGCGGCCGGCGACCTGTGCGCCGACGGCTCCCTCGGCTCGCGCACCGCCCACCTCACGCGGCCGTACGCGGACCGCCCCGGGCACCGCGGCAACGGCTACCTCGACGCCGACGCGGTCGCCGCCCACGTTGCCGCGTGCACCGAGGCGGGGCTGCAGGCGGGCTTCCACGCCATCGGGGACGCCGCGGTGGCCGCCGTGGTGGCCGGCGTGCGGGCCGCGGCCGAGCGGGTCGGCCTGGACCGCGTACGGGCCCTGCGGCACCGCGTGGAGCACGCGGAGATGCTCACCCCCGAGACCGTCGCCGGCTTCGCGGAGCTGGCCCTCACCGCGTCCGTGCAGCCGGCGTTCGACGCCGCCTGGGGCGGCGAGGAGGGCATGTACGCGCGGCGGCTGGGCGCGGAGCGGGCCCGGACCCTCAGCCCGTACGCGGCGCTCCTGCGCGCCGGCGTGCCGCTGGCCCTCGGCTCCGACGCGCCCGTGACCCCGCTCGACCCCTGGGGCACCGTCCGGGCCGCCGCCTTCCACCGCACGCCGGAGCACCGCGTCTCCGCCCGCGCGGCGTTCACCGCCCACACCCGCGGCGGCTGGCGGGCCGTCGGCCGCGACGACGCCGGCGTGCTCGTGCCCGGCGCGCCCGCGGACTACGCCGTCTGGGCGGCCGGGGACCTCGTCGTACAGGTGCCCGACGACCGGATCGCGAACTGGTCGACCGACCCGCGCTCCGGCACCCCGGGCCTGCCTGACCTGACGCCCGGGGCCGACCTGCCCGTGTGCCTGCGTACCGTCGTGGCCGGAAACACCGTCCACGGGGGGCCGATCGGGTGAGTTAACGATCTTCGATAGGCCGAACGAAGGCCGTCCGGGACGCGGGACCGCGGCCTGATTTCGGGACTGACCAGCCGCTTCGGCAAAACGCCACAGGTGACACGGCTGTTGACACGACGCGGGCAACGGCGGGTAGTTTCGGCCGAGTCCACCACAGGATGCCCGGCCGGATCACCTCCGCGCAGTCGTGGAACGCTCTGGGCCACGGATGGTGTGCCGCACCGGCGCACCATCGCAGGCAGCCAGGTCCAGGGCTCCGGCACGGGGGCGAGGGAGGATGCCATCCGTCGGGCTGGTGTGACCCCGGGTGGGGCCCGGACGCTCAGTAGACAACGGCCCTCGGTCGATCCGCAGCCAGCGGGTCCCAGGTCGGACCGAAGGGCTCCGGGCCCGACCCGCAGCGGCCGCGGCCGCGCCCGCCCTCCCGCCGCCGCCCCCGCCGCGTCCGCACTCCCGCGCGGCTGCTCCGGGCACCGCCCGGGGTACCGTTCGCGCCGTCCCGGGGTACCGTTGCGGACCGCCTCCGTGCCGGGCCGCGCAGGGCTCTGGCTATGGTGGGCGTCCTGCTGTTCCGCGCGCGTGGGCGCGCGGGGGCGGGCCAAGCGGGAATTGCGGAAGGGACGGCAGTGACAGACGGGGTTCAGGGGCGCTACGGCCCGCTGGGCGGGATCCTGGTGATCATCCCGACGTACAACGAGGCCCTGAACCTCGAGTCGATCGTCTCCAGGGTGCGGACCGCGGTGCCGGCCGCCGACGTCCTGGTCGTCGACGACAACAGCCCGGACGGCACCGGGAAGCTCGCCGACGAGCTGAGCGCCGGGGACGGGCACGTGCACGTGCTGCACCGGGCGGGCAAGGAGGGCCTCGGCGCCGCCTACCTGGCCGGCTTCGGCTGGGGCCTGGAGCAGGGCTACGGCGTGCTGGTCGAGATGGACGCCGACGGCTCGCACCGGCCCGAGGAGCTGCCCCGGCTGCTCACCGCGCTGAAGGGCGCCGACCTGGTGCTCGGCTCCCGGTGGGTGCCCGGCGGCCGGGTGGTCAACTGGCCCAGGTCGCGCGAGTTCATCTCCCGGGGCGGCAGCGCGTACTCGCGGATCTGGCTCGGCCTGCACCTCCGCGACGTCACCGGCGGGTACCGCGCGTTCCGCCGGGAGACGCTGGAGGGCATCGGGCTGGGGAACATCGCCTCGCAGGGCTACTGCTTCCAGGTGGACCTGGCCCGGCGGGTGGTCGAGGCCGGCTACCACGTCGTCGAGGTGCCGATCACCTTCGTCGAGCGGGAGCGCGGCGACTCCAAGATGAGCAAGGACATCTTCGCCGAGGCGGCCTGGCGGGTGCCGGCGTGGGGCGTACGGTCCCGGATGGGACGGATTCTCGGCCGCAGGCACACTTGAGTCATGAGCGATCGCATTCCGCAGCCGTACGAGGACCCGGCAGTGCGCGACGGCGGGGGCGCGGGGCCCGGCGCTACGGGCGGCTCCGGCCGCCCCGCGCGCCGGCGCCGCCCGGGGCGCACCCTGGCCCCGCTGGGGGTCGCCGCCTGGGCGCTGCTGGAGCTGTGGCTGCTGATCATGCTCGCCTCGGAGACCGGCGTCCTGGGCGTCTTCGCGGTCCTGGCCGGCGGTCTGGTCCTCGGCGCGGTCGTGATCAAGCGGGCCGGCCGGCGGGCCTGGCGGTCGCTCGCCGAGCAGCTCCAGCAGCAGCAGAGCGGAGCCGCACCGCCGGAGGACGGCCGCGGGCGCGGCTCGGGCAACGGGCTGACGATGCTCGCCGGGCTGCTGCTGATGGTGCCCGGCCTGGTCACGGACGCCGCGGGGCTGCTCCTGCTGCTGCCGCCGGTACGGGCCCTGGTGCGCCGGCGCGCGACCCGGATGATCGAGCGGTCGGCGGCCGGGCGGGACCTGGGGCACGTGTACACGCAGGCGCGTATCCGCCGGCCGGACGGCAAGGTGGTCCAGGGCGAGGTGATACGCGAGGAGGACGACGGCGAGGACCGGCGGCAGGGCGGCTGAGCCCGCGGCCGCCGCCGGGCGGCCGGTCGGCGTCGGCCACCGCGGGTGCGGCCGTCACCGCCGCGGGCGGGCCCGGAGGCCGCCGCGGACCCGTCTGACGGGCACCCGTGCGCGGGCATCCGCAAGGGCCCGTTCCACACCACGGGCGGGTGCGGTACGGGCCCTTGCGGATGCCGTTCGTCCGGAAGCGGTGCCGCGTCTCAGGCCGACTTGCGGCTGTCGCGCGGATGCACGGCGATGTTCATCGCGCCGGAGCGCAGCACCGCGAGCCGCTCGGCCAGGACCTCTTCGAGCTCGTCGCGGGTGCGCCGCTCCATGAGCATGTCCCAGTGCGTGCGGGCGGGCTTGACCTTCTTCTCCTCCGGTCCCTCGCCGTCGACGAGCAGCGCCTGCGCGCCGCACGTCTTGCACTCCCACTCCGGCGGGATCTCCGCCTCGACCGAGAACGGCATCTCGAACCGATGGCCGTTCTGGCATGCGTACTCCACCGCCTGGCGCGGGGCCAGGTCGATGCCGCGGTCCGTCTCGTAGCTGGTCACCACGAGCCGCGTGCCGCGAAGAGCTCGCTCACTCATGAATCGTTGCCTCCCGGGCTTGTCGCCCACAGGACAGGTGTCGCTGTCGTCGTCATCCGGTCAACGTCCGGTCGGCGATGAAGATTCCCGTTCCGGGACATGCGTCGCCCGTCGTGCCGCCCCATTGCTTCTACCCACAGGCGTCCGCTTTGTCACGTGTGACGGAGATGTCACCGGCTGATTTCATCTCACTGCATGCTGTAACGGTCCGCCTGCCGAGCCGGAGGCGTACACTACCGCCCCGCGGCAGGCCGCACATAATTCACCTCGCGGGTGTCGCGTCACACTCCGCCCCGGAAACGGGCTCCGGCCCCGCCGGCGCCGGCTGCGGAACGGCGAAGACGCGCATGAAGTACTGGGCCAGCGGGCCGATCGCCAGGGCGTAGACGACCGTGCCGGCGCCGACCGCGCCGCCCAGCGCCCAGCCGGAGGCCAGTACGGAGATCTCGATCAGGGTGCGTACCAGCCGGACGGACAGCCCGGTGCGCCGGTGCAGCCCGGTCATCAGGCCGTCGCGGGGGCCCGGGCCGTAACGGGCGGACAGGTACAGGCCGGTGGCCACGCCGTTGAGGGCGACCCCGGCGAGCATCTGCGGGATCTGCAGGGCCAGGCCGTGCACGTCCGGCAGCACCGCCAGCGAGGCGTCCATGGCGAGCCCGATCACCACCACGTTGGAGACCGTGCCGAGCCCCGGCCGCTGCCGGATCGGGATCCACAGCAGCAGCACCGCGGCGCCGACCACGATCGTCGCCACCCCCATCGACCACCCGGTCTGCTTGCCGAGCCCCTGGTGGAAGGTGTCCCACGGGTCGAGCCCGACGCCGGCGCGCACCATCAGCGCGCAGCTGAGCCCGTACAGCACCAGGCCGACGTACAGGTGCGTGAGTCTGCGGGCCGTACGAGATCCCTCCGAGCGCGACAAGACTGGCTCCCCTCTGGTCCTGTTGGATGGCTGCGTGCCACTATGTGGACTGGGGATATGCAGGAGATATGGCCAATCGGGGAGAGGTGGACTGGTCACTATGGCGGAATGGACATCGGCTGTCGGTGCGGTTCAGCTGGCGCGGCTGCTGCGGTCGCAGGAGAGCGCGGGCGCCGTGGCCGCGGGCCGGGCCGACCGCCGCGTGCCCGCGTACCGCTCGCTCGCCGACGGCGTGCGCCTGCTCGTGCTCGAAGGCCGCGTCGCGGTGGCCACCCGGCTGCCCGCCGAACGCGAGCTGGCCGCCGCCCTCGGCGTCAGTCGCACCACCATCGCCGCGGCGTACGAGCACCTGCGCGCGGCCGGCTTCCTGGAATCGCGCCGCGGCGCCGGCAGCTGGACCTCCGTGCCGACCGGGCACCCGCTGCCCACCCGCGGTCTCGAACCGCTGCCGCCGGACGCCACCGGCTCGATGATCGACCTCGGCTGCGCCGCGCTGCCCGCCCCCGAGCCGTGGCTCACCCGCGCCATGCACGGCGCGCTGGAGCAGCTCCCGCTCTACGCCCACACCCACGGCGACTACCCGGCCGGGCTGCCCGGCCTGCGTGCGGCCATCGCCGAGCGGTACACCGCCCGCGGGGTGCCGACCATGCCCGAGCAGATCATGATCACGACCGGCGCGATGGGCGCGATGACCGCCATCTGCCGGCTGTTCGCCGGCCGCGGCGAGCGCATCGCCGTGGACTCGCCGAGCTACGCCAACATCCTGCAGCTCATGCGCGAGGACGGCGCCCGGCTCGTACCCGTGGCGATGGGCGAGGGGCTGAGCGGCTGGGACGTCGAGACCTGGCGGCAGACGCTGCGCGACGCCGCCCCGCGGCTGGCGTACGTCATCGCCGACTACCACAACCCCACCGGCGCCCTCGCCGGCGACGACCAGCGCCGCGCGCTCGTGGCCGCCGCCCGGCGCGCCGGCACCGTGGTCGTCGCCGACGAGACGATGGCCGAACTCCGCCTCGACGACACCGGCGAGGCGCCCCGCCCCGTCGCCTCGTACGACCCGGCGGGCTCCACCGTCGTCACCGTCGGCTCGGCCAGCAAGGCGTTCTGGGCGGGGCTGCGCATCGGCTGGGTGCGCGCCGCCCCGGAGGTGATCCGCAGCCTGGTCTCCGCCCGCGCCTACGCCGACCTCGGCTCGCCGGTGGTGGAGCAGCTGGCCACCACCTGGCTGCTGGAGGGCGGCGGCTGGGCCGCGGCCACCGGCCTGCGCCGCTCCCAGGCCCGCGCCAACCGGGACGCGATCGTCTCCGCCCTCAGGCGGCACCTGCCCGGCTGGGAGTACGCGGTGCCGCACGGCGGGCTGACGCTGTGGGTGCGCGCGGGCGGGCTGTCCGGCTCCCGCATCGCCGAGGCGGGCGAGCGCGTGGGCGTACGGATCCCCTCCGGCCCGCGGTTCGGTGTCGGCGGAGCCTTCGAGGGGTACGTGCGGCTGCCGTTCACCGTCACCGGAGCGGTCGCCGAGGAGGCGGTCGGCCGGCTGGCCGCGGCGGCCCGTGCGGTGGCCGAGGGCGGCGGGCCCGCGGCGGCGGAGCCGGCGGGGGCGTTCATCGCCCGACGCGGTCCACGTCGGCGGCGGCCGCCTCCGTGGCGCCCGCGGCCAGCGGCTGCGGCAGCAGGTCCAGCACCGCCCGCCGCAGCGCCTCCGGCGTCTCGCGGTGGTGCGGGTCCGGCGTCGCGGGCACCTGCAGCCGGTGCACCGGGCCCTCGCCGAGCCGGACGTAGCCGCGCCCCGGCGGGACGTCGTACACCGGGGTGGTGTGCGGCGGGGCGCCGAGTACGGACTCGACCTGCCCCGCCGAGGCAGGGCCCAGCACGACGCGGGCGCGGGTGTGCTCGCGTACGGCGGCGCCGAGGAACGCCGCGCAGTCGAACTGGTCCGCCACCACCACCGTGATGTTCGCCGCCCGGCCGTGCCGCAGCGGCACCTCCAGCAGCCGCTGGCCTTCCTCGCGGCGGCCCGCGGCGGCGAGGTGGGTCAGCGCCGCCGGCCGGTCCACGACGACCCACAGCGGCCGCGGCGCCGCCCGCCCGCCGTCCGCCGCGCCGCCGCCCACCCCGCTGCCGCCGCCCGCCCCGGGTGCCGGGCGCAGCAGCCGGCGCTCCGTCTCCTCCGCCGCCCAGCGCAGCAGCGCCAGCGCGCCGCCCACCGTGGACTCCACCGCCAGCACCCCGGGCCGCCCCGCCAGGAAGCCGTACTCGCCGGCCGAGCCGCCGTCGACCACCAGCACCTCGCCGTGCGGCAGCGCCTGCAGCGCCAGCGACCGCAGCAGCGTCGTCGTGCCCGTGCCGGGCTGGCCGAGGGCGAGCAGGTGCGGCTCGGCGGAGCGCGGGCCGGTGCGCCACAGCACCGGCGGCTCGTCCCGGTCGCCGCTCCCGGCGTGCACCGGGAGCGTCCGCCGTACGCCCGCCGCGTCGGTGAAGCCGAGCACCGACTCGCCCTGCGCGGTGACGTAGGGCTGCGCCCCGATGTCGGTGGGCAGCGGGTCGAGGACGGCGAGGTCGAGGCGGTTGTCGTCCTCGTGCCACGTGAAGAGGTACTCGCGGCCGCGCCCGCACTTGGCGTACAGCAGCTGTTCGATGCGTGCCCGGGCCTCCGGCTCGCCGTCGCGGAAGTACGGCGGGTAGCGCAGCCGCAGCGCGGTCAGCCGGCCGTCGCCGTCGAACTCCGCGTCGCCGAAGGCCTGCTCGACGTCGCCCTCGTGGGCGTAGAGCGGATGCGGGTCGTCGGGGGAGGAGAAGTACGGCACCAGCGCCTCGTACAGCGCCGCGAGCCGCTCCTCCCGCCGCGCCGCCGCGTCCTCGTCCTCCTCCGGTTCCTGCGCCGGCCGGCCGCGGCCGGCCCACATCGCCGCCGCCAGCAGCGCGGCGCCGGCGGCCAGCGGCCCGTACGGCAGCAGGTACACCGTCAGCAGCAGGGCACCGGCGAGGAACGCCGTCGGCCCTCGCCGCTCCGGCGGGGTCGCACTCCAGCGCCGCCGGGCGTCGACGGCCAGCCGGGCGGTGCCGCGGGCGAGCACGGCCACCGGCCGCAGCACGTCCGCGGCGCCGCCCGCCGCCGTCCCGGCCGGCCCGCGGCCGGCGCCGGTGAGCCGGGCGAACGGTCGTCGTCGCATACGTCGGGTCTCCGTGTCCTGGGTGCGGGACGCCGGTGCGCCCGGACCCTAGATCTTGATGCCGCCCAGCAGGCTCGCCAGGCTCTGACCGCCGGCCTTGATGCTGGGGGCGATCGCGGTGCCCGCCAAGTAGAACCCGAAGAGGGCGCAGACGATGGCATGGGACGGCTTCAGTCCGTCCTTGCGGAAGAACAGGAAGACGATGACTCCCAGGAGGACAACGCCTGAGATCGACAGAATCACGGAAATCTCCAGGGGCGACGGAGCCGTCAGAGGTTGGGTGCCAGCCTGGCAGTGTGATCTACCGAATAAAAGGGGCAATTGGGTGATTTGGCCCGGGCTCACCCGAGTGGCGGCGTCACTCGTCGAGCCGCGGCTGGTGCGCGGGCGCGGGACACACGCGGCGGCCCTGCTGGTCGAAGACGAACAGATGCTCCAGGTCGATCAGCAGCGGCACCTGGGTGCCGGGCCGGACCTGGACGTCGGGGCCGGTCCGGACGACGAGGTCGCCGCCGGCGATCGCGGCGCGCTCGGCGCTCTGCGGCGGGGCGGCCGGCATCGGGGGCGACTCCAGCACCCCCACGGGCGCCCGCCCGTTCCTCTCGCCCTGCTCGCTCTGGCCGAAGCCCTGCAGGTGGGCCATCGCCCTGTCGCGCAGCCGCCCGAGGACCGTGCCCTCCTTGCTCTTGCGGTGGCCGGGCGCGGCGTCCGTCCGGGGCCCTTCCAGCGCCGGTACGACGGCCGCGCGGGAGCCGGTGTTCAGGTGCAGCAGCGCCTCGTGGCCCAGGTACTCCACGTGCTCCACGATGCCGCTCATCGCGCACTCGCCCGCGCGCGCGAGCGACGGCCGGGCGATGCGCACGGCCTCGGAGCGCAGCCCGACGATCACCGGCCGGCCCTGCTGGATGCGCAGCATCTGGTGGTCGGGGGAGAGGGAGTCGGGGAGCACCAGGCGCTGCCGGCCCAGCTCGATGGTCATCCGGCCGGGCAGCGGGGCGTGCACGACGGCTTCGAGGAGGTTGATCCGCGGGGTGCCGATGAACGCGGCGACGAAGACGTTCCTGGGCCGCGCGTACGCCTCGCGCGGCGAGCTCACCTGCTGCAGCACGCCGTCGCGCATCACGGCGACGCGGTCGCCGAGCGACATCGCCTCGGCCTGGTCGTGGGTGACGTAGACCGTGGTGACCGCCAGCTCCCGGTTGAGCCGGGCGACTTCGGCGCGCAGGTGGTTGCGCAGCTTGGCGTCGATGTTGGACAGCGGCTCGTCCATCAGGAACGCGGTGGGCTCCCTGGAGATCGCCCGGCCGATCGCGACGCGCTGCCGCTCGCCGCCGGAGAGCTGCGCGGGGTAGCGGTCGAGCAGGTCCTCGATCCCCAGCAGCCGGGCGGTGGCGTCCACGCGCGGGCCGACGTCGCCGCGGGCCTCCAGCTTCAGCGGGAAGCCGATGTTGTCGCGGTTGCTCATCCGCGGGTAGAGGGCGAAGTTCTGGAACACCATGGCCATGCCGCGCTGCCCGGGCGCCAGGTCGGCGGCGTCCTCGCCGTCGAGCAGCAACTGCCCCTCGGTGACCGTCTCCAGTCCGGCGATCATCCGTAGCACGGTGGACTTGCCGCATCCGGAGGGGCCGAGCAGGACCACGAACTCGCCTGGCTCGATGTCGAGCGAGAAGTGGTCCACCGCCCGGATGCCGCGCTCGTAGATCTTGGTGACGCCGTCCAGGGATATCGCACGTGACATGGTGTTTTGTCCGTATTTCGATGACAAGAATGCGGTAGACGTGCAGAGTTGGATTACGGGCCCCGAAAGATAGCGAAGTTCATCCGGCCTGGGAACGCCTTGCACAGCCCGGTGCGCGGGTCGGGACGGGAACGTGCCGGACGGGCCCGGTCGCCGCGCCCGCGGCGGGAGTTACAGCAGTTCCCGCTCGTCCGCCCGGACCAGCCGCGCGCCGCCGTCGGCGTCGCGGCGGGCCTGCTCCAGGCGCAGCCGGGCGTTGTCCCGGCCGCCGAGGGTCAGGGTCATCACCTGGTTGCCGAACCACGGCCCGCCGGTCTTGTGCCAGCCGATCGGCGGGGCGGGGAGCCGGCCGTGCCGGGCGAGGACGCGGCCGACGAGCCGCCCGGCGCGGCTCCAGCCGAAGCGGAAGCCCGCCTTGAGCGGGGCGGGGACGCTGTTGTGCATCGGCGAGCAGGTCAGCTGGGCGACCACCGGCCGCGCCGGCTCCGGCCCGGTGCCCGGCGCCGGCCGCGGCCACCGCGGCTCGGCGACGTAGGCGTGGTGCACGTCGCCGGAGAGCACGAGCACCGAGGCCGGCGCCCCCTCGGCGCGGCCGACCTCGGCGACGAGGTCCGTCAGCTCGGCGAACGACCGCGGGAACGCCGCCCAGTGCTCCAGGTCCGCGCGCTGGCGCAGCTGCTCGCCCAGCCGCGCCCAGCGGCCGCCCCGCTCGCCGGCGCACAGCGCGGCGTTCCACCCCTCGGCGGAGTGCACCGCGGGCGGCAGCAGCCACGGCAGCGACGTGCCGATCAGGAGGTGGTCGTACGCGCCGGGGCCGTCCAGCGCCTGCCGGCGCACCCACTCCATCTCGTCGGGGTCGACCAGCGCGCGGCTCTTCTCCTCCAGTACCCGCGCGGCGCGCGAGTCGACCATCAGCAGCCGGGTGCGCCCGAGGTCGCGGCGGTAGCTCCAGCGGACGGCGGCCGGGTCGGCGTCGGCGCGCTCGGCGAACTCGCGCAGCAGCTCCGTGCCGTCGCCGGCCTCCCGGACGGCCGCGTAGAGCGGGTCGGCCGCCAGCTCGTCGGGGGAGAGGTTGCCGAGGTGCTGGTAGACCCAGTACGACATCAGCCCGCCGAGGATCCGCTCGCGCCACCAGGGCTCGGCGCGGATCGACGCCAGCCAGGCGGCGGAGGTGTTCCAGTCGTCGATCACGTCGTGGTCGTCGAAGATCATGCAGCTGGGCACGGAGGCCAGCAGCCGGCGCACCTCGGGGTCGAGCCAGGACTCCTCGTACAGGTACGTGTACTCCTCGTAGTCCGCGATCTGGTCGCCCGGGGGCACGCCGGGGTCGCGGCGGGCGGCGAGCCGGCGGCGCATCGCGGCGGAGGTCTCGTCCGCGTACACCTGGTCGCCGAGGAGGACCAGGATGTCGGGGCGCGCGGCCGCGGGGTCGTCGTCGAGCCGGCGGGAGAGCGTGTCGAGGGCGTCGGGCCCGACGGGGTCGTGGCCGCCGCCGGGCTTCGCGGCCCAGCGGCAGGAGCCGAAGGCCACCCGCAGTTCGGCGCCGGGGCCGGGGGTGCGGATGGTGCTGGCGGGGGCGCCGGGCAGCGGCCAGACCTGGTGGCCGTCGAGGAGCACGCGGTAGGCGGTGGCGGTGCCCGGGGCCAGGCCGGAGACCGGGACCAGCGCGTAGTGGTGGCCGCCGATCCGCCAGGTGCCGGCGCTGCCGCCGGCGCCGTCCGCGCAGCGGACCTCCGCCTCGCACGGGGCAGAGGTCTCGACCCAGACCGTGGCGCGGGTGCCGTCGGCGTACCGCAGCAGCGGCCCCAGCCGCAGTTCCGCCATCGCCGCCTCCTCGACCCTCCCGGTACGCGCCACTGCGGGGGAACGCGCGGACCCGCCGGGAGGTTCCGCGGCACCCGGGCCCCGGCCCGCCGGAGGGGTCAGGCGACCGCCGGGGCGGGGACGGCGCGGCGCCCGGGCACAAGCGACTCGAGCAGCGCCAGGCAGCGGGCGAAGGACTGCCACTCGCAGTCCCGGTCGCCGTCCCCGCCCGTGTCCACGTCCGCCGGGCCGCCGGTCCCGGCGGGCGCGGTGAACCGGGACCACACGGCCTTGCCGACCGGTCCCGGGGCACTCCAGCCCCACGCGTCGCTGAGCGTCGCCACTATCTGCAGGCCGCGCCCCGACTCCGCGATGTCGTCGGCCTCGCACGGCGCCGGCACGCCCTCGCCCGGGTCGAAGACCGCGCAGACCACCTCGCCGCCGCGGCGTACGAGGGTGAGCGTCACCGGCTGCGGCTCGGGGACGGGCAGGGGAGATGCGCCGGGCACGCCGTGGCGTACGGCGTTGGTCACCAGCTCGGAGACGACGCACTCGACGCTGTCGGACAGCTCGGCGAGGTCCCAGTCACGGAGCGTGGCGCGTACCGTACGGCGGGCTTCGGCTATCGACCGGGGATGCGCGTCGAGGGCGCGGGCGGCGAACGCCGAAGCCACGGCTCGCTCCCCGGAGGCTGCCGCCATTCCGCTACCCCGATCATGATGGCCCGTTGTGGAACGCGCTGGTCGTCCAATGGTGAGTGATGTAGACCTCTCGATGCAAGTACAGATGCACTTTCATCCGCAAGCACAGGTGCACGTCCCCCGGGAAAACCCGGCAGACCGACGCGTGCGGCGGCCGCCCGGTCACGCAACGCGACCGCCGCCGCCCGGCGCGGGTCGCACCGGGCGGAAGGCCAGCCGGGCGCGTTTCGGCGGCAGGTACACCTCCGGCAGGTCGACCTCCGGCAGCGTGACCTCCGGCCCCAGGATGAAGCCCTCGCGGTTCATCCGGGCGATCGCCGGCCCGTTGTCCGCGTCCGGCTCGACCACCAGGCGGCGCGCCCCGCCCGCCGCGACGAAGCCGATGACGACCTCCAGCAGCGCGGCCGTGAAGCCGGGCCGCACGGCACCGGCCGCCGGGCCGACCAGCAGGTGGACACCGACGTCGCCGGGCTCGACGGCGTAGCACTCCGAGACCCGGTCGGCGGCCGGGTCGTACGTCTGCAGCAGCGCGGCCGGCTCGCCGTCCAGCACCATCAGGTAGGCGTGGTGGGTGCCGAGCGTGTCCAGGTGCGCGTAGACGTCGCGCACCTGGTCGCGCGTCAGCCCGGCCATGCCCCAGAAGCGGGCCCGCCCGGCGGTGACCCAGCCGTGCAGCAGGCCGGCGTCCGCGTCCGGGACGACGGGCACGACGCGGACGGCGCCGAAGCCGCCGGCCCGCTGCTCGTGGCGCGGGGCCCGGTCGCGGGGGGCGGGGTCAGCGGTCGCCATGGGACTCCTTCAGGGCCTGCCAGTCGGTGAGCACGGGCACCAGCTCGCCGCGCAGCCACGGTCCGAGCTGGTCGCGGTGGTGCGGGGAGCCGGGGACGCCGCTGGCGCCGAACGGGACCACCCAGCGGCTCTCCTCGCGGCGGGCGACGTCCCAGACGTAGCGGGCGGCGGGCCCGCGGGCGCAGTGGTCGGTCACGCCGGGGACGGCGGCGGTGGCCAGCACGCAGTCCTGGTCGCCGGCCAGGCCCGGCCACGGCTCGCCTGCGCCGTCCCCGCCGTTCGCGGCGCCGGGCAGCGCCTGCCAGGGCGCCAGCCGGTGCGCCTCGCCCCAGGTCGCGGGCTCGCCCGGCGCGGCCGCGGCCAGCTGCGCGGCCGTCTCCTCGGCGGCGGCCCGCACCAGCGCGGGCCGGTCGATCTCCGGGAGCCGGTCGGTGGTGAGCAGGGTGCCCAGCGCGTACGCGATCCGGGTGCGCAGGTCGAGCCAGGGCAGCAGCAGCTCGGGATACGGCGGCGGTGCGGCCAGCGGCGCCAGCGCGGGGTGGGCGGCCAGGGCGCGTACGACCGCGCAGCGCAGCCGCGCGTACGCCAGCGCGTCGGCGCTGCCGGCAGCCATCCGCCGGTCCCAGCCGAG